>NZ_JBIAIF010000001.1:0-201140 GCF_042871255.1 Streptomyces sp. NPDC005955
TCCACACCCGACAAACCAGCACTCACCAACGCACCACGAATCACCCGCTGCTGCGACGGACCATTCGGCGCCGTCAAACCATTCGACGCACCGTCCTGATTGACGGCCGAGCCCCGGACCAACGCCAACACCTTGTGCCCGTTGCGTTCCGCATCCGAAAGCCGCTCAAGTGCAACCAACCCCACGCCCTCAGACCAGCCGGTGCCGTTCGCGTCGTCACTGAACGCACGGCAGCGACCATCCGGAGACAGCGCGCGCTGACGGGAGAAGTCGATGAAGACTTGGGGAGACGCCATGACGGTGACGCCACCCGCCAGCGCGAGGTCGCACTCACCGGACCGCAGGGACTGGGCCGCCAGGTGCAGCGCGACCAACGAAGAGGAACACGCCGTGTCCACCGTCACAGCGGGACCCTCAAGACCCAGTGCGTAGGCCACGCGGCCGGACGCCACACTGCCGGCAGCCGCCGTACCCAGGTAGCCCTCAAGTTCCTGGGGGACGCCGGAGAACCGCTCCGCGTAGTCGTGGTGCATCAGACCGGTGAAGACACCGGTCCGGCTGCCCCGCAGCGACAACGGGTCGATGCCCGCCCTCTCCAGCGTCTCCCACGACACCTCCAACAGCAGCCGCTGCTGGGGGTCCATCACCAATGCTTCGCCGGGGGCGATCCCGAAGAAGGCCGCGTCGAATGCAGACACATCCTCCAGGAACCCGCCGAACCGAGTGTGGGAGGTCCCGGAGTGGTCTGGGTCCGATTCGAGTAGCTTCGTGAGGTCCCACCCCCGGTCGTCCGGGAACTCGGAAATCACGTCCGTGCCCTCGGAAACCACCCGCCACAGATCCTCGGGCGAGGACACTCCCCCCGGATAGCGACAACCCATCGACACGATCACGATCGGATCGTCCACCACGGACTGCACGGTGGCGGGCACGGTAGGAACGTCCTGTGTGGCCCCGGTGAGCTCGGCCCTGAGGTGACGGGCCAGGGCGCGCGGCGTGGGGTGGTCGAACGCGGTGGTCGCGGGCAGAGCAAGGCCGGTCGCCTCAACCAGACGGTTGCGCAGCAGGACCGCGGTGAGCGAAGTCAACCCCGAGTCCTTGAAGGACCGGTCGGCGTCCAGCGTGTCCACCGATTCACGGCCAAGGGTGAGCACCACCTCATGGCACACGCGTTCAAGCAGGAGGATCAGCTGATCGGAGTCGGGCAGGGCCCGCAGTCGCCGGCTCCAGTCGGCCCTGATGCCGCGGTCCGCCACCGACCAGCCGACCGTCTCCGCCGCCGGGACCGCCGGCATATCCCAGGAGTGGTCGTCGTTCGGGGTGCCCGGCGCGATCAGCAGGGCGTCGCGCCCCAGGAGCGCGGTGTCGAAGTGGTCCAACCACATCTGAGGGAACGCGTCCGCAGCCAGGTCCTGGTCCCCCAGGGTAGTTGCCAGGAGGGTTCCCCGCCCCCCGGCAGCCCGGTGCTGCCGGACCAGGAGCGCCGCACGGGCCACTGCCGCAGCTTGGTCCGGGCCGGCGGCTCCCCGAAGAGCTGCGAGAGGAGACACCACCACCAGAACGGGGAGGTCGGCGTCCCCCGCCCTGCCGAGCAAGGTGCGCAGCCACTCGACGTCACCGAACGGATCGTTGTCCACGGTTGTGCCGTGGACGACCGCGGTGATCCGGCCGTTCGTCTCGTCGAGCAATGGGGTGGGGAAAGGTCCGTTGAGGTCCGCGGCAACCGTGCGCACCTCAACGCCCAGCAGGGACAGCTCGGCGACCAGGGCCGGCTGACGGTCCACGTCGGGGCCGAGGAGCAGGAGGTGGCGTACGCCGTGGCTCTGCACCAGGTGACGCGCCAGGGGGGCGCTCACGGGACCAGACCCCGTAGTGAGGAGCACGAACCCGTCCCGGTCAAGGAGGTCAGAGCTATCGGCGGGGGAACCGGCCGGGCGGAGCAGCGGTACTTGGGGTACTCCGTCGCGCAGAACCGTCACGGGGCCGCCGGCCCGCACCAGTCGGCCGAGCTCCGCGTGGGCGACCGAGTCCCCATCCGTGTCCACGAGTACCAGGCGCCGAGGGTGAGTCGCCTGGAGCGCCCGGAGACGGGCCCACGGCTGTCCGGGGCCGAGGTCACCGGTCTCCTCCCGGAACACGGGGTCCGGTGCATTCCGAGTGAGGACCACCAGCGTGCCGGTCCGGTCTGCTTCCAGTCGGGCCCGAACGCCGTCGAGGAGGTCGAGCGAAGCCGTGGTGGGCTGCGTTCCGGTCTCCTCGGTCACACCGCCCAACACGGTCCAGTCACCCGACTCCTCAGCTCCCTGAAGGGGGGCCAGCGGTCCCCAGTCGACCCGGAAGAGCCCTCCGACCTCGCCGCTCGCCGTGCCGACGAGTCGCCGGGGAAGGCTGAGGAGGGCGTCACGCGTGATCTTTCCGGAGGTGGTTCGGGGGATCTCCGCAACCGTGTGGACCTCGGTCGGCACCTTGTAGGACGACAGGCTCTCGTGACACGTCCGCAGCAGTTCGTCCGTGGCCAGGCCGTCAGGACCGGTGACGACGAGCGCCACGGGGACCTGCCCCAACGTTTCGTGCGGCTTGCCGGCGACCGCGGTGTCCCGTACGCCGGGAACCCTGAGCAGGACCTCCTCCACCTCACCAGGGTGGATGTTCTCGCCGCCCCGAATGATGAGTTCCTTCGCCCTGCCCGTGAGGGTCAGCGCACCCTGGGCGTCACGGCGGGCCAGGTCTCCGGTGCGGTGCCATCCGCCGACGGGCGCCGTGACCGGTTGCCCAGGCCCCTCGTAGTAGCCGAGCATGACGTTCGGTCCCTTGACCCAGACCTCGCCCTCCGCTCCGGTCGGAACCTCGTCGCCGCTCTCCCGGCTCACCAGGCGCACTTCAAGGCCGGGTAGCGGCCGACCACACGAGCCTGGTGCGGGATCGTCATCGGGACCGTTCGCCGTGATCGGCCCGCAGGTCTCAGTGGTGCCGTAGCTGTCCAGCAGCGGAGCGCCGAACACCTCCGACACGGCGGTCCGCAGCTCCTGCGGCGCAGCGGAACCGGCAGTGAGGCACATCCGCAGCGAGGTTCGCACGGCACCCTGTGCCCGTGCCTCCTCGACCACGCGGTGATACGTCGTCGGCACCGCTACGACAAAGGTGAACTGATGCTCCGACAGAAGCGTCAACGCTTCGCCAGCTGAGGAGCCGGCCATCACATGGGCGCTGGCGCCGATGGCGGTCACTCCCAGGACGCCCAGGTGGTGGCCGAGGCAGTGAGACAGCGGAAGCGTCCACAGCACATGGTCGGTCTCCGCGAGGCCGAGGATCGGCGCGTAGCAGACCGCGGTGCCCCAGAGGGAGTTGCGTGTGGTGGACAGCACGCCCTTCGGTCGTCCCGTGGTCCCCGAGGTGTAGAGGAGGAAGGCCGGGTCGTCCAGCCCGAGGTCGTCCCTGGCGGATTCCGGCGGAGTGGCCTCAGCCATGTGCTCGAACGAGGCGGCTCCCGCGGGCACCTCCTGGGGAGTTCCCGCCACTACGACGATCAGGTTCGGGTGCCGTGCTACAAGCCGAGCCACCAGGGAATGGCGCGGCATATCGGTGATCAACAACCGAACGCGGGCGTCGACCAGGACGTGGTCCAATTCATCCGCGGTGGCCTGTGGGCCGACCGGGACGCCGATGGCACTGGTGCGCGCGACAGCGAGGTAGCTCTCCACCATCTCCACGCTGTTCTCCAGGTACATCGCGATGCGATCGCCGCGGTGCACCCCGAGGGCGCGCAGGTGGCCCGCCAACTGCCCGGTCCGCCGTTCGAGTGCGGCATAGGTGACGCTGCGGCGGGAGTCGGAGAAGGCGACCTTGCCACCCCGATCGGTCGCATGGGCGCGGAGCAACTCCGGCAGGGGCCTCATCAAATCGCTGTGCGGCACGTCGGCATGTCCTTCGATGTGAGCTACCGGGTATCCGTCCGCCGTCATCCGGCCTACGGCAACGCCTTCGTCGGCGTTAGAGGGCACGGTCGACCAACTCCGCGGCCGGCCCGCCATCCAGTCGCGACTGATACGGGCCCCCTTCGTCACTGCTCGGTTGAGCATCGACTTCGGCGGAAGCCGTCACCCGCTCCGTGGTGGGTGCGGAAGCTGTTGGTCCGGGCAGTTCGCCGAAGTTCCATCGATCGTTCCGTGCGGTCGCGTCGTCCGGCTCGATCGCGTGGCTCCGTACGACGATGCCTTCGAGTTCGACCAGCAGATCCGCGCGGCAGACGTCGGCGTTGACGTACACCACGTCCGCCGATGGCGACAGCATTTCGCGGCACACCTGCTGCACCCGGGCGATGTCGCTCTGGTGGCGTACGTAGACCTTGACGCTCCGCAGGTCACTCAGGGAGCTCCCAGGACTGATGCCGTGGGCGGCCAGGTTCTGCGCCCCCACAAGGTGTGCCACGTTGTCCAGCGACAGTCGGCATTGGCCCTCCACGTCGCCCACGTTCGTGGTGCGGTGACCGAGGATGCTCGCCGTGCCGGAGACGAAGATCCGTTCGACGCCTGTGCCCTGCGTCAGATAGGTGGCACGAGCGAAGTTGGGGGACCTGGGGCCGTACGTGCTGGGGTAGTGGAACGGCCGTACCTGACGCGGATTGTCGAGGTTCCGTCGATGGCCGCTGCGGTTGGCGAGGAAGTAGATGACGATTCCACCACTTCGTGAACCGATCACGGTGGCGGCTGGCATGTCCCGCCCGATGGCGAACCGTTCGAGTGCCCGGGCCCGTCCTACGCAAAACTCGCGGTACACCTCCAGGCCGGACGCGTTCTCGTCGTTCAACCGGCTGATGTAGTGCCAGATGCGGAACACGTGCGGGTAGCCGAGCCCCTCGGCGAGCCGGAGGGCCTCCGTGTACGTCGATTCTGATGCCGCCGTGTAGTCGGCCATCTCGGGTATTCGACAGGCGGCGAAGAGGTACTCGCCGTCGTGCGCGTAGGAGACGGACCCCTGGCGGCCGGCTTCCGTGGGGAGCTCAGAGGTCCACAGCTCGGCGAATCCCCCGTCGGTCGTCTCCGTGGCGTGCACGGAGACGGACGGATAGCCGTCGTCTAGAACCGGGGAAGCAGGCTCCGTGTTGAACCTCACCACACCGAGGACATTGCGCTCCAGCGTCTCGCCGCTCATGTCCTTCAGGTTCCGGAAAGACACGTTAGGTACATATGAAATAGCCATTGCCATACCCCCGTAGAGCTACTTCGGACGGTTTCCGGCCCGCTCCTCTGAGACGGCCTCGCAACTACCGACCGTTACCTGATGCTCGTCATCGGTCACGGCCGAGAGCCAGCCGCACCAGTTCGCCTGCGGGCATGTCCTCGATGTCGCTGCCCTCCTCGGTCACGTGCTGCTCGTCGCGCTCCTCCTCCGCCAGCCGGAGCAGTACGTCCAGCACACCGGCGGCTCGCAGCCTGGAGGGCGTCACCGATGACAAGGCGCGGCGGACCTCGGCGTCGCTGACCGTCGGTTCCCCGCCCGGCGGGTCGTCGTCGGCCGAGATGTGGTGCGCGATGTACTCCGACAGGACCTGCGGGCTCGGGTAGTCGAAGACCGTTGTCGACGGCAGACGCAGCCCCGTCACGGCATCAAGCCTGTTCCGCAGCTCCAGTCCGGTCAGCGAGTCCAGTCCTAGGTCCAGGAACCCGCGGTCGGCCGATACCTCCGTCCCGGTGGCGAATCCAAGCACCGCGGCCACCTGCTCGCGCACCACCGCGAGTACCTCGCCGACGCGGTGCTGCCTAGGCAGCCCGCCAAGCCGGGAGCGCAGGGACCGCGAGGGAGCCGGCCGGTCCGATCGACTCGTCCTGGGCACACGGACGAGCGAGCGCAGCAGCGGCGGAACCTGTCCGGCCCGTCCGAAAGCGCGTCCGAGCGCCGCGGTGTCGAGCCCAGCGGGAACCACGACCGGCAGGTCGCCCCCGCATGCCGCGTCGAACAGGGCGAGTCCATCGTCGGGCGTCAGGAGCGTCAACCCCATGCGTTCCACCCGGGCTCGTGCTGCTCCGGTGAGCGCGGCCATCATGCCGTTCTCCGTCGCCCACGCTCCCCAGGCGAGGGAGTGTGCGGGAAGGCCGGCCATGCGACGGCTCGTGGCCAGGGCGTCGAGGAAGGCGTTCGCCGCCGCGTAGTTCCCCTGTCCCGCACCCCCGAGCGTCCCGGCAAAGGACGAGAACATGACGAACAACCGCAGGTCGGAACCCTGCGTCAGCTCGTGGAGATTCCAGGCGGCGTCGACTTTCGGTCTGAACACGGTGTCCAGCGCGCCCTCAGTCAGCTTCTGCACGGGAGCGTCGGCCACCACACCCGCTGCGTGCACGACACCAATGAGGGGTCGGTCGGCGGGAATCCCATCCAGTACGGCGGCCAGTGCCACACTGTCGGAGGCGTCACAGGCGACCGTCGAGACCGTTGCCCCCAGTTCCTCAAGCTCGCGGGTGAGTTCGGCGGCGCCCGGCGCCCCGGGGCCGCGTCGGCTCAGTAGCAGGAGATCGCGCACCCCGTGCTTGGCGACGAGGTGCCTGGCTGTATGTGCACCCAGAGCACCGGTCGCGCCGGTGACTAGGACTGTGCCGCCGTCGTTCAAACGGAGCGACGCGGAGTCACCCGCCGCCACCTTCTTCAACCGGGGCACCAGCACGGATCCCTCTCGGATCACCAGTTGGTCCTCGTCCCCCCGCAGGTACGGGGCCAGCGCCCGGATTGACGCCACGGACTCGTCCAGGTCGACGAGGCGGAAGGTCTCGGGGTGTTCGTTCTGTGCCGACCGCACCAGCCCCCACAGGGTCGCAGCTGCAGGGTCCACCGGGTCAGATGCCTGACCGCTCACCGCACCGTTCGTGATGACCACCATGCGCGCGTTCGTCAGTCGTTCATCTGCCAACCAGGACTGAAGGTCTGCGAGCATGAGTCCCGCCCGAGCCCGCGCCACGACGGTTGGACGGTCGCCATCCTCCGGCCGGGGGGCGAGGAAGACGAAGGACGGGACCGGCGCGCCATCGTTCAGGTCCTGGTGCAGGGCGGCCAGGTCCGCATGCCAACGCCCCTCTCCCCAGACGTGTTGGAGGGCGATCGCAAGGCCGTGACGATCCGGTCCGACGACCGCCCACCGCGGGTGAGCGTCCACCGGGTCACCGGACGGACCGGAGTGGGCGGCGGATGTCCACTCGGTGTGGAAGAGGGTGTCCCCGAGCGGGTTCCCAACCAGCAGGTGGTCCCGGCTCATGGCCCGTAGCCGGACGGATTCCACCGCGACCACGGGGGAGCCGATCGGGTCGACGGCGTCCAAGGAAAAGGACTCGTCCCCGTCCGGGGCGAGCCGGACCCGCAGTGCGTGCGCGCCCCAGGTGCTGACGGTCACGCCCTCGCACGCGAAGGGCACGAGGGTCGGTCCGGTGTCATCGCCGCCCGCCATTGACAGGGCGTGCATCGCCGCGTCCCACAGGGCCGGGTGTACAGCGTGTGCCCCGGCTTCGGCACGCCGTTCCTGGGGGAGGGCCACCTCGGCGAACACCTCGTCGCCGCGCCTCCACAGCGCCTTCACCCCTCGGAAGGAGGGACCGTACTGGTACCCGTCCGCCGCCAGGTTCTCGTAGGCTCCGGTCACGTCCACGGGTTCAGCCCCCGCAGGCGGCCACGTTCCGATGAGATCCGCCGACGTCTTCACCGCGCCCGAGGCGGGTCCCAAGGTCCCCGAGGCGTGGACGGCCCACGGTTCCTCCGTCGAGCGCTCCTCCCTCTGCGCGTACAGGGTGAGCGCACGTACCCCCTCCGCGTCGGGCTCCCCCACGACGGCGCGCAGTCGCACGCTCGCTTCGGCGGGCAACGACAACGGCGCGTGCAGGACGAGGTCCTTGACGGTGCTGCATCCCGCGGCGCGACCCGCCTGGACGGCCAGTTCCACCAGTCCCGCTCCCGGAAGCAGAGCCGTTCCCCAGAAGGCGTGATCGGACAGCCACGGATGCGTCTCGCGCGAAACGCGCCCGAACAGGAGCAGTCGCTCCGAGTCGGGCAAGTCGGCCACGGCCTTGATGAACGGATGCTCCAGCGTGTCGAGTCCCAGGCGACCGGGGTCTGCCAGGTCCCCGGGTTCCCGGTCCCAGTAGGACGTGCTCCGGAACGCATAGGTGGGCAGGTCAGCGGGGGGTCCCGAACGATCGGCGAACACCCTGTCCCAGTCGACCGTGATGCCGGCGGTGTGCAGCTTCGCAACGGCGGTGAGCGTGCTCGACACCTCCCCCCAACCGCGCCGCAGCATGGCGGTCACCACATCCGGCTCGGCCTCAGCAGCGCCCGCCCCTTCGGAGGACCGCGGCGCGAGGCTGTCGCGCATCGCCCCGGTCAGGGCGGCGTCGGGCCCCACTTCGAGGAAGGACGACGCTCCCCATGCCCTGAGCGCACGAACCCCGGTCTCGAAACGGACGGTCTCCCGCGCGTGGGACAGCCAGTACGCCGAAGAGACGGCTTCCTCCCGACTCAGGAGCGCGCCGGTGACGTGGGACAGCAGGGGCCGGTCCGGCTCCCGGAATTTCACCGAGGCGAGGACATCTGCGAAGGCGCCCAGCATCGGCTCCATCCTGGAGGAGTGGAACGCGTGCGAGGTGCGCAGTGGTTTGGTGCGAACACCGCGTGCCCGACACTCCGTGGTGAGGCGCGCCACGGAGTCCTGGTCGCCGGAGATCACCACCGAGGCGGGGCCGTTCACCGCCGCCAGCGCCACGTCAGGCGCAAGGGTCGCGATCAGCTCCCGTGCCCATGCCTCAGGGGCGGCCACCGCCGCCATGGCTCCGCCTCCCGGAAGGGCACCCATGAGCCTTCCCCGTTCCGCCACCACCTTCGTGGCGTCGGCGAGGGACCACACGCCCACGGCGTGGGCGGCGGTCAGTTCGCCGACGGAGTGCCCGGCGACGATGTCCGGTCGCACGTCCCAGCTCTCCAACAACCGGAACAACGCGACTTCCAGGGCGAACGTTGCCAGTTGTGTGTACTCGGTGCGATCGAGCAACGGGGCGTCAGCCGTTTCCGGGCGAGCGAAGAGCACGGACAGCAACGGACGGGAGACGAACGGGGCGGCGGCGGCGCACACCGCGTCAAGCGCCTCGGCGAACACCGGGTACCGCAGGTAGAGCTCGTGTCCGGTGCGCGAACGCTGCGCACCCTGTCCGGTGAACACCACGGCGAGAGTGCGGTCGCCACGTGCCGGAGCCCGGAACACCTGTGCGTGAGGCTCGCCGGCGGCCAGGGACTCCAGCCCCGCAAGCAGCTCGCCGCGGCCCCTCCCGAACACCGTGGCGCGCACGGGCATCGCCGTACGGGCGGTAGCCAACGAGCGGGCGACGTCGAGGGTGTGTGCGCTCTCGTTCTGGTCCAACCAGGAGCGCAGACGCGCTGCCTGCCCCTGCAGGGCCCGCTCGCTGCGCGCAGACACGATCCACGGTGCCGTGTCTGTTGCCCGCAGAGGTTCGGGAACTTCGATCTCAGGTGCCTCTTCAACGATCACGTGGGCGTTGGTTCCGCTCAGCCCGAAGGAAGAGACGGCAGCGCGCCGCGGTCGATCGCTGACGGGCCACGGCGTTGAGTCGGACACGATCTCGACTGCGCCCTCGGACCAGTCGATCCGTGGTGAGACGGGGGACGCGTGCAGGGTGGCGGGCACCGTTCCCCGCTGCATCGCCAGCACCATCTTGATGACGCCCGCCGCTCCGGCCGCCGCCTGGGTGTGGCCGATGTTGGACTTGATCGAGCCGACCAGGAGAGGCCGTCCCTCGGCCCGGTCGGATCCGTAGGTGGCCATGAGCGCCTGGGCCTCGATCGGATCGCCCAAGACGGTGCCCGTCCCGTGCGCTTCGACCACGTCCACGTCACGCTCGGTGAACTGCGCCCTGCTCATCGCTTCGCGGATCACCCGTTGCTGCGCGGGTCCGTTGGGAGCGGTGATGCCGTTCGACCGACCGTCCTGGTTCACGGCCGAGCCGCGCACCACGGCCAGCACGGGACGGCCCGCCCTACGCGCGTCCGACAGTCGCTCCAGCAGGAGCACTCCCACGCCCTCGGAGAAGCCCGTGCCGTCCGCCGACGCCCCGAAGGACTTGCAGCGGCCGTCGGGAGCCAACCCCCGCTGGCTGCTGAAGTGGACGAAGGTGTCCGGTGCCGCCATGACCGTGGCCCCACCCGCGAGAGCCAGTGAGCACTCGCCCCGCCGGAGCGCCTGGCCTGCGAGGTGCAGCGCGACCAGGGAGGAAGAGCAGGCCGAATCGATGACGAGGGCCGGTCCTTCCAAGCCGAACGCATAGGAGACGCGCCCCGCGGCCATACTGGCGGTGTCGTTCGACGTGCCTGACGACATGATTCCCTGGTACACACCCACCGAGGCGCCGCGCAACGAATCCAGTCGGACGCCCGCACGCTCGAATGCCTCCGCAGAGCATTCGAGGAGCAGTCGATGCTGAGGGTCCATCGAATGGGCTTCGCGTGGGCTTATGTCAAAGAATTCGGCGTCAAAGAGCGAAGCATCGATGAACCCACCGTGCCGCGTATAACTCTTCCCTTTGGCGTCCGGGTCGGGGTCGTAAATCCCGGACACGTCCCATCCGCGGTCGCGCGGGAACTCCGAGATAACATCGCGCGCCCCGTTGACCAGATCCCAAAGACCCTCAGGCGTGGTGACGCCTCCGGGGTACCGACATGCCATGCCGACGATCGCTATGGGCTCATCGACCGAATCTTGCGCTTCTCGCAGCTGCCGCCGAAGATCCTGCAATTCAGCAGTGGCCCGCCTCAGGTACTGAAGATACTTCTGCTCGTCGACCATCTTTTCCCCCGTCAAGAAGCATGTAAGCGGACACCCAAAGGAGGCATGAATCCAACTGCACGCGTTCCAACCGACTCCGCGTTCCATAGTCGAACGAAGATCAAATGCGAAATGCAGCCCCGAATTCATCACCCGCGACCACAGCGGGACGGAATCAACCAGTCATGGAGACTTGCCTCATCGCCTCACGGTCCGTCTGCCATGCAGCCGAACAAGACGGGCACCGCACCATGGCACGTCCCCGTGCGGTCTGGCGAAAGTGCTCCAGCGAGTCGCCCTGCACGCACAGCGCATCGGCCAGCAGGGCGATCGAGCGACGGTGCGGCGTGGTGGTCTTCCCACGTTCCAGGTCGGAGATCGCCCGGATGCTCAATCCCGAGCTGTCAGCCAGCTCTTCCTGGGTCATCCCAGCCTGCTCGCGAAGTACGCGCAGCAGCGATGCGAGTTCGCCGGCTTTCCGAGAATCAACAATAGTACGCGACATCACGCATTCCCCCCGGTTGCATTTCCGCGAAACGCACTGGAAGCAACTACGGGAACACACAAACGCGAGTATCTGCCTACATGCCCTACAGAAGCATTCGACATCGAGTGCACCCCCGTGCGCCAGCCGTCAAATCCCACCGAAGCCAGCGATCAGCGCAATCGGCCTTTCCCTGGAAGCCACATGTCGAGAAATCAAACATCGGCACCAAAAGGAGAGAACCCGCCTACCCGATTTGGCCACCCTCTCACAAGATGAGCGACCTGCGGCAGATACGGCCGTTTGACCGCTCCCGCCAACCCCGTTGGTTCAAAACAATCAAAACATGACCCCCCTTCATGCACCAGGTTCCAGTCTGGCGCGATCGCGCCAGACTGGAACGCGAGCGGACTCACTTCCCTCTCTTCCGGCCACAGCGAGTACACCCGAAGGAAAGCTCGCTCACAACGTCGACGACAGATTCGCAAACGTTCAAACGTCAACCAACAGTCGTCCATTTGATGCACTCGGAAAGGTATTCTCCGACCGGACGGTCAGGGTCTTCGACAATGGTGTCGAGGAGTCGGACGTAACTCTGGATCCAGCGCGCCACGGCACCCGCAGGGAAGAATCCGGACCGATGGTTCGCCGCGATCAGCGAGAACTGGTCCGTGAAGTGGATCTCCACCCGCAGGGGATGCTCGGTCTGTGCCAGCACCTGGACCGGTACGGCGGCCCCCAAAACCGACATGAGCCGTCCCAGGCCGGCGGTCATGCCGGGGACGTTCTCGTTGACCACGTAGCTCTCGAACAGCAGGTCCCCTACAGGGACGCCGCTCACCCGACGCAGGTCGGCCGGCGAGAAGTACTCGTAGTCACTGATCCCGGAGATCTTCTCCTGCACCCCCGCCAGCCAGGGAAGCAACCCCGACTCGACGTCCACCCGTGCCGCTACCGGAAGGATGTTGAACATCAGGCCCGCCGCCTGGTCCACGTCGACAGTCGTGGTGCTTCGTCCCGAGGTGAGGGCACCGCACACCACGTCGTGCTTCCCCGTGACGGCACTGACCATGATCGCCCACGCACCGAACACCACGCTGTTGACGCTAAGACCGCGCTCGCCCGCCAGACGCGCGATTCCCCGCGCCGTCTCCTCCGCCACCACCACGAACTCCTGCTGGACCGGGTAGGGCAGGCCCTCTTCCCGCTCCTGGGGCGGTAGGGCGATGGACGCTCCGGGAAGTTCGACACCGTGGAGTTCGCGACGCCAGAACTCCTCAGCCCCGCTGATGTCGCGCTCGCTCTGCTCCACGCAGAAATCGCCGTAGGCGGAGGCCGGCGGTACGACGACCGGTTGGCGTCCAGCGACGATGTTCTCGTACGTGTCGAGCAGGGTGCGCACCATCATCGCCGAACTCCAGCCGTCCTGTGCGAGCAGCGTGAAGAAGTGCACGTACTCGAACGTGTCGTCGGCCAGCCTGAACAGAGCCAGCCGGGTCTTGACGGGACTCTGGGCGAAGCCCCTCCGCCGCTGTCCCTCGATGTACGCGGCGATACGCCGCTCCTGCTCGACACCGGACGCAGCACGGAGGTCATGGACGTCGAACTCGATACGAACATCCGTGCGCACCACCTGGGTCCAAGCCCCCTCCTCGTTGCGGAGGTAACTCGTGCGCAACGACGGGAACTGGTCCACGGTGTACTGCCATGCCGTCTCCAGGGCGCTCGGCACCAACTGCTGCCCCGAGAACCGGAATCGCTGGTGGGTGACGTACACACCGGAGTCCGGCGCGCGTTCAATGGATTCCAGCGCACTGTTCTGCATACCAGTGGCGGGATAGGCATCCGCCGCGTCCGGGTGGTGAGCCCGCGCCCACTCGAGGAGCCCCGGATCCCGCTCCACGCCCGCCCTGGCGTGCACCGGGCCCCGAGATTCGGCCAGTGCCGCGAGCTCGATGATGGTGGGGCTCTGGAAGACATCCTGCGGCGTGAGCGCCATCCCCTTGGCCATGGCCCTGCTGACCATCTGGATACCGAGGAGGGAGTCGCCACCCAGAGCGAAGAAGCCCCGGTCCGCACTCACCTCACGCAGATCGAGCAACTCGGCCCAGATCTCGGCGAGCTGCCGCTCGGGCAGGGTGCGCGGGGCCACATGCTGCACGCCCAACGGCACCTCGCGCGCCGGGAGCGGCAGGGCCTCACGATCCAACTTGCCGTTGACCGTTACCGGGAAGTCGGCGAGCGCGATGACCGTCGGCGGCACCATGAACTCGGGAACCCTGTCGCGCAGGAAGTCGGCCGCCTCGGCGGTCAACCAGCGGCCGAGCTCAGGAAGGAGCGGGCCGTTCGCGTACTGACGCCACGAGCTCACCCAGTCCCGAGCTCCACCACCGTCAGGGAGGGGGACGTCACCCGACCGCCGGAAGGTGACGCGGAAGCGGCCGTCCGTGGCGCCCCACTCCGGTCCGGCATCGGCCAGGTAGCCCAGTTCCTCGGCCAGTTCCAAGAGCACTTCGGGCGCTACCGCGGCGCCCGGCGCCGTCGGGAGTTCGTCGAGACCGAGGGCGTCGGACCCGTTCGTCATCGCCGTGAGCACAGCGCTCACCGAGGTGAACGAGGCATTCGGAATCTCGGTGACAATGAGCACCTCTTGCTCGCTGCTGGCCAGTTCGCGCCGGAGGTCTTCCAACGAGGTCCACCGGACCTCGACGGGAGCTGGCGTTGCCCGCTCGGCCGCACCCACGCGGAGCACCACGTCGAAGCGGAATCGCGAAGCACCAGAGTCGTGCCGCAGGAGCACCTCGACGCCCGAGAGGGAAGCCACCTCCGTGCGCAACGACGCGAAGAACTCCGGGGCGAGGGCGAGTTCGCCCTCGCTCGCCACCTTTTGGGTCACGCGATCGCGTAGCTCCCCCACGGTCAGGCCTGGTTCGGCGGCCGACTCGACCTCCGTGTGCTTGGCCCAGAGCAGAGGGAGGCTCAACACCTCGTCGACGAGCACCAGGCCACCGGGGCGCACCAGGGCGAGGGCCGTGCAGAGAACGTCCCTCAGGTACCCCGCGTCCGCCGTCGACTGGGTGGGTGCACTGACGATCACCGCGTCGGGCCGGTCGTCGTCCGGTCCGGTGAGCTGGTGCTCCTCCTGGTGGGACAGCTTTACGTCAACCGAATCGGGGAGACGGGGCAGCACCCGCTCATGCACGGAGGCCAACGCGGTGCTCGACAGGTCCGTCCCCCGGTACCACTCGCTGTGCGGTGCCAGCCGGAGCAGTCGCGCGCCCGTTCCGACCCCGATCTCCACGATCTTGGGCGACCCAAGGGACAGCACGCGTCGCTCCGCGGGAGTGAGGCTCGTCCCGATCGCACCATGATCGCCCTCCTCCCCCAGACGGCTGCGCCGTCGGCCCTCCCGGACCTCGGCACCGTCCCGTGCGGCGAGGGCGGACTGATCGGGCACCACGTAGGCGACGAGTTGCTTGTCCGAGGCTCCCGGTACGAGTTCACGAGCCATCACCACCGCGCTGCGCACCGCGGGGTGCTCGTGGAGCGCCGACTCGATCTCCCCGAGTTCGATGCGCATTCCACGGACCTTGACCTGGAAGTCAGTCCGCCCGACGAAGACCATGGAGCCGTCCTGCCGGAACCGGGCCAGATCTCCCGTCCGGTAGAGCATGGCGTCGGGGTCGGAGCTGAAGGGGTCCGGGACGAACCGCTCCGCCGTCAGCTCAGGCCGGTTGAGGTAGCCCCGCGCCACCCCGACACCGCCGATGAACGCTTCGCCGGGAACACCGACCGGTACCGGCCTGCGGTGTGCGTCGAGAATGTAGACCTGCGTGTTGGCGATGGGAGTCCCAATGGACACGACTCCATCCGGGATGTCGCGCGGGCACTCCCAGCAGGTGCTGTCGACCGAGCACTCCGTGGCTCCCCAGAGGTTGAAGACCGTTGCCCCGGGGAGTTTGGCGTACACCTCCCGTACGGACGAAAGGGGCAGCTCCTCACCACTGGCGATGACTCGGGTGATCGAGCGGCACTGTTCTATGCCGGGATGCTGGAGGAAGGCCCGGAGCATCGAGGGGACGAAGTGCAAGGTCGTCACCCCCTGCTCCTGGATCAGTCGGGACAGGTACTCGGGATCCTTGTGGCCGTCCGGCCTGGCGACGATCATCCGGGCACCGACGAGAAGCGGCCAGAAGAACTCCCACACGGACACGTCGAAGCTGATGGGTGTCTTCTGGAGCACGGGGTCACCAGCGGTGAGGCCGAAGTACTCCTGCTTCCACAGCAACCGATTGACGACGCCCCGGTGGGTCATCATCGCCGCCTTGGGGCGTCCCGTGGAGCCGGAGGTGTAGATCAGGTAGACGAGATCGTCCATGTCGACCGGGCTGTCGGGCCGGCTGACGGGCTCCTCGTCGAACTCGCCGGGCCGGTCCAACACGACCGTAACCGCCCGGTGCTCCGGCAACCCCTCCACCAGCCGCTCCTGCGTCAGCAGGATGCCCGGGTCCGCGTCCTCGAGCATGAAGGCCACTCGCTGGACCGGGTACGTGGGGTCGATGGGCAGATAGGCACCGCCCGCCTTGAGGATGCCGAGCAGCCCCACCACCATGTCGATCGAGCGGAAGACCGAGATGGCGACCGGCTGGTCAGGAACGACCCCCAGGGACCACAGTCGGTGCGCCACTTGGTTGGCCCGCCGGTCCAACTCGGCGTAGGTGATGGCCTCGCCCTCGAAGACGACGGCCACCGCGCCCGGTGCCCGGTCGGTCTGGTCCTCGATGAGGGTGTGGAGACAGCGGACGCGGTCCTCGGGGTAGTCGCGCGCGGTGTCGTTCCACTGGTCCAGGATCCGCTGTTCGAGCGCGGGCGGCAGTACCGGCAGTTCCGAGATCTTCGCCCCGGGGGAGCCGACGAGCGCGTTGAGCAGGGTGCGGTACGCCGCGAGCAACCGCTCGATCGTGGTGCCGTCGAAGAGCTCGCTGCTGAACTCGGCGTCCACCAGGAGGGAGTGCGGCAGTTCGGTCACGGAAATCTCGATGTCAAACTTGGCCGTGCCGTTGTGGACCTCGGTGACCCGGGCGAACTCGGCTCCGCCGGGTCCGTCCTTGCCACTGTGGCGCTTCAGGTCGAACACCACCTGGAAGGGGTGCTCCGACGGCCTTCCTCGGTCGCGGTCCATCCCGGAGAGGAGCGCGTCGTAGGGCAGGTCCTGGTGGTCGAATCCCCGCCTCACCGTGCGGGCCACCCTCCGCAGCAGTTCGACAAAGGGGGGATCGTCTCCGAGCGGGGTCTGGAGGACCACCGTGTTCGTGAAGAAGCCGATCAGATTCTGCACCGCTTCGTGTTGCCGGTTGGCCATGGCGGTGCCCACCACCACGTCACCGGCGTCCTCGCCGTCGCGGTGGCGGTAGAGCACCGCCTTGAGCGCTGCCAGCAAGGTGGTGAAGAGTGTGACGCCGTGCTCGGCGCTGTAGTCGCGCAAGGTACGGGTGAGCTCCGCGTCGATCTCGAAGCTGGCCTCGCCCCCTTGGTGCTGCTGGCGGACCGGCCTGGGCCGATCGGTGAGGACGCGGGCGCCCGTCCTGGCGCCGCCTGTCGAATCCTTCAGGGGCGCGAGCCTTGCGGAGAGCCGCTCGTCGTCCAGGCGTTCCCGTTCCCACACGGTGAAGTCGGCGTACTGGACCGGCAGAGCGGGAAGGTCGGGAACGGTCCCGGCCAGGAGTGCCGCGTAGACAACCGCGATCTCGCGGCCGAGCACCCCACCCGACCACGCATCCGCGACGATGTGGTGGACGTTGACCACCATCCGACAGTCGACGTCCCCCACGAGGAACAGGGTGACCCGGATCAACGGACCGTGAGCCAGGTCGAAGACGTGGCGTGCCTCCTCGGCCAAGAGGCGTTCGTACTCCGCCTCCCGCTCGGCCGCGGACCCACCCGGTACCAGGACGACCGGCACGCCCACGTTCAGTTCGGGCATGATCTCCTGCCATGCCTGCCCCTCCGCGCTGCGGAACACGGTGCGCAGTGCGTCATGACGCCGGACGACCTCGTTGATGGTGCGTTCCATCACCTCCGGACGCACCGTCCCCGGCAGTGCACGCACCATCACCACGTTGTAGGCGGGACTGTCCGGCGTCATCTGGTTCAGTGCCCAGAGTCGCTGCTGGCCGAAGGAGAGTGGTAGCCGGGCCCTGCCGGTCCTCTCGAGCCACCGCCGGGCGGTACCCGTCACGAGATCCGTCGGTGATCCGATCGGCTCCCCGGCCGCCCCCGCGGCCTCCGCAACGAGGAACCGGGCGAGCCCTTGGGGATCCGGGTGGTCGAAGACCACGCTCACCGGCAGGCTGAGACCGGTGGCGCGGTTCAGCCGGTTCCGGGCCTCCATCGCGGTGAGGGAATCGAAGCCCAGGTCGAGGAAGGTGCTCTCCACGTCCATCTCATCCCGCGGGCCGTACCGCAGCACGGCGGCCACCGTCGTGGTGACCAGGTCGATCGCGACAGCGAGCCGTTCCTCGTCCGATCCGGAGAACAGCTTCGCCCGGACGACCTCCACGTCGGCCGTCTCGGGCAGCGCCTCCAGGAAATCCGTGTCGGCTGTGGAATCCACGGTGCCGACCGTGTTCACCCAGAAGCGGCTGCGCTGGAAGGCGTAGGTGGGCAACTCGACGTGGCGTTCTTCCCCCTCCGCGAACGCGGCGCTCCAGTCCACCTCGACACCGCTGACGAACGCCTGCGCCAGCGCGGCGAGTACGTGTGTCCGCTCGCCCTCCCCGTTGTGCAACGTGCCCAGCGTCTGCCCCGAGATGCCGCTGTGTTCAAGGGTGTCCTGGACCGCGGGCAGGAGGACGGGATGAGGGCTGACCTCGATGAAGGTGTCGTAGCCCTGTTCAGCAAGCGCCGTGACCGATGCGGCAAAGCGCACCTGTTCACGCAGGTTCGTAAACCAGTAGTCCGCCCCCATCTCGGAGCCGTCCAGCCAGTCGCCCGTCACGGTGGAGTGGAACGGGACGTCACAGGGGCGCGGTCGGACGTCCGTGAGTGCGGCGAGGAGCGCGGGGCGCAGCACGTCGACGCTCGGCGAGTGGGAACCGTAGGTGACCGGGATCCGGCGGGCGCGGAGCCCATCCGTCTTGCACCGGTGCACCAGTTCGTCCAGGGCGGCGGCGTCTCCCGACACGACCGTCGAACGCGGACCGTTGACCGCGGCCACCGTTACCCGCTCGGGCCAGGACTCCAGGTACTGCCGGACTTCCGCGGCTTCGACAGCCAGGGCCGCCATGCCGCCGCTGCCTGCCACGGTGCGCGCGATCTCCCGGCTGCGCAGGGCAACGACCTTCACGGCGTCCCGGAGGCTGAGTGCACCCGCCACGTGGGCGGCCGCGATCTCACCCTGGCTGTGCCCGACCACCGCGGCCGGCTCGACTCCGTAGGAGCGCCAGAGGGCCGCCAGCGAGACCGCCATCGAGAAGAGAACGGGCTGGACCACGTCGTCCCGGTCGATTCCCGGTGCACCTGGTGCTCCGTTGAGGACGTCCAGCAGCGACCAATCGACGTGATCGCGCAGGGCCTCGTCACAGGCTTCCATCTTGCGGGCGAAGACCGGCTCGCTCGACAGGAGGTCGACCCCCATGCCCACCCACTGCGAGCCCTGGCCCGGGAAGACGAACACCGTCCGTCCCGTACCGCGCGCCTTGCCCTGCACGACGCCGGGCGCGTCCTCACCGGCGGTCACGGCACGCAGCGTCTGGGGGAGGTCGTCCGAGGGACGGCCCACCACGACGGCTCGGTGTTCGAACCGGGAGCGCCTGGCCAAGGCCCGACCGATATCAGCCGCCGGCACATCCGGGGTGGTTTCGACGAGGTCCAGGAGGTTCGTGGCCTGTGCGCGCAGTGCCGCACCGGACCGGGCGGTGAGGACCCACGCGGTCGGCCGGTCGTCCTCGGTGACCTCTTCTCCGGTCGTCTGTGGGGCGGGGGCCTCCTCCAGGATCACGTGAGCGTTCGTTCCGCTGATACCGAAGGACGAGACGGCGGCCCGGCGCGGCTCACCCGTGTGAGGCCAAGGCTTGTTCTCCTTGACCAACTCGACGCCCCCGTCATTCCAGTCGACGTGCGGACTCGGAAGATCCAGGTGCGGCAGGCCCGGCACTACCCCGTGGCGCATGGCCATCACCGTTTTGATGACACCGACCACTCCGGCAGCGGCCTGTGTGTGCCCGACATTGGACTTCAGCGCCCCCACCAGCAAGGGTCGGTCGGCCGGACGGCCCTTGCCGTACGCGCTGATCAGTGCCTGGGCCTCGATCGGATCGCCCAGGGGAGTGCCCGTGCCGTGCGCTTCGACCACATCCACCTGGGTGTTGGTGAGTCGCGCGTCGGCAAGAGCCTTCCTGATGAGCCGCTGCTGTGCCGGGCCATTGGGTGCGGAGAATCCGCTGCTGGCACCGTCCTGGTTGAGTGCCGATCCACGCACGACGGCCAACACCCGGTGCCCGAGACGGGTGGCGTCCGAGAGGCGCTCGATGACCAGGACGCCGGCGCCCTCGGACCAACCGGCTCCGTCGGCACCGGCGGCGAAGGGCTTGCACCGGCCGTCCGGGGACAACACCCGCTGGCGTGACAGCTCGATGAATGCCTGGGGCGTCGCCATCACGGTGGCGCCTCCGACCAGCGCCAGCGAGCAGTCGCCGGAGCGCAGGGCCCCGGCAGCCAGGTGCAGCGCCACCAGCGACGACGAGCAGGCCGTGTCCACGCTCAGTGCAGGACCCTCAAGCCCGAGGGTGTAGGCGACCCGCCCCGATACCAGGTTTCCCGCGCTGGAGTTCCCCAGGTAGTCGTGGTACATCACGCCGGAGAACACTCCGCTGTCACTGCCGGAGAGCGTCTTCGGATCGATCCCGCCGTGTTCTAGCGCTTCCCAGGAGCATTCCAGCAGCAGGCGCTGCTGGGGGTCCATGACCATGGCCTCACGGGGAGAGATCCCGAAGAAGGCGGCGTCGAACTCGCCCGCCCGGTGGAGGAAGCCACCCTCCTTCGTGTACGAGGTCCCGGGCCGACCGGGCTCGGGGTCGTGAAGCGCGTCGAGGTCCCATCCGCGGTCCGTGGGGAACGGACCGATCGCGTCCCCGCCCTCGACGGCGAGCCGCCAGAGACCTTCGGGTCCAGTCACGCCCCCCGGGAGCCGACACGACATCCCGACAATGGCGAGTGGTTCGCTCTCGACGTCCTTCAGACTCCGGTTCTCCTGGCGAAGCCTGTCGTTCTCCATGAGAGATGCCCGAAGCGCCTCGACCAGCGAGTCAGAAGAGGTGTCCACCGTGTTGTCACTCCCACTTGGGTCGTCGTACTAGCTGCAGTGATCAGTCACTTGGTCGGGATGCGCCGAGTTGCTGGTCCAGCAGTTGGAACAGGTCGTCGGCGCCGGCCGACTCCAGTTCGGCGACGGCCTCCCCCGGTACCTCGGTCCACTCCGCCAACAGGCGTCGGACCTGGCGTACCGCCTCGTCGCGCACCGCGTCGCCCGCCGTTCGGGCCGACACCATCGCGCGGAGGTTCTCCACCACTTCCTTGACTTCTCCGACCGTGTCGGGGAGGTCGTCCAGGTCACCCTCTGCCAGTTGCGTCAGCAGGTGGTCCGTGAGAGCTCCCGGCGTCGGGTAGTCGAAGACCAGGGAGGCCGGGAGCCTGAGGTCGGACCGCGCACCGAGGTGGTTGCGCAGCTCGACCGCGGTGAGCGAATCGAAGCCCAGCTCCCTGAAGGTCCGGTCCTCCTCCAGGCCCTCCACCGGACCTAGCACCATCACGACCGCGGCACTGACCTCCGCGAACAGCTTCTTGCGCCGCTCGCCCAGGGGGCTGCCCGACAGTTCCCGGCGCAGGGAGCCAGTTTCAGACCGGGGACCCTCCGGTTCGTTCCCCCCCGGAGCACGGTGGGCACGGCCCACCAGCGCCGACATCACAGGGAGCCCGATCACGGACGAGCCCGCAGTTCCGGACGGCGTCAGGTCGAAGCGGGCCGCGACCAAGGTCGGCACGGCAGCGGAACGGGCCGCGTCCAGGAGCGCCAGGCCCTCCGTGGTGGACAGCGCGCGCAGGCCGGACACGTTGACACGTCCTGCCTGGTTCTGATCGCCGGCCCCTGTGATGGCACTGACCTGGTCCCACAGTCCCCAGGCCACGGACTTCGCAGGTAGGCCACGAGCGTGGCGGTAGTGGGCGAGCGCGTCCAAGAAGGCATTGGCGGCCGCGTAGTTGGCCTGGCCGGCCCGCCCCAGCACGCCCGACAGCGAGGAGAACAGGACGAACTCGTCCAGATCCAGATCCCTCGTGGCGTGGTGGAGAGCCCAGGCCGCCTCGGCCTTCGCCTCGATCACTCTGCGGAGTTGGTCGGTGGACAACCCGGCGACGGTGCCGTCGTCGATCACACCTGCCGCGTGTACCACGGCCTTCAACGGCTGATCAGCGGGGAGCCCTGCGAGGAGGTCGCGGAGGGCAACTCGGTCGGAGACGTCGCAGCGGGCCACCGTCACCACGGCGCCGAGTTCGCTGAGCTCGGCGGTGAGTGCAGCGGCTCCCGGAGTGTCCTCCCCCCTACGACCGGCCAGGAGTAGGTGGTCATAGCCCCACTGCTGGACTGCGTGACGCGCCACAGCGCCACCCAGCGTCCCCAATCCGCCGGTGATCAGGGCCGTACCCCCCTTCGGCGGCGGGTTCGGACCGGAGGCCGGAGGAACGACCGTCCGTCCCAGCCTCGCGGCCCGCACAACACCGTCGCGGATCACGAGTTGAGGCTCGTCCCCCGTGGCGGCCGCGGCAAGCACGGCACCCGACCGAGCACTGCCGTCGGTGTCGACGAGCACGATCCGCCCGGGGTGCTCGGACTGAGCTGCCCGGACGAGTCCCCACAGGGCCGCGCCCAGCAGATGCGGCGGTACCTCACCGTCGAGGGCCACCGCCCCGGTGGTGACCATCACCAGCCTGACGGCGGCGAGCCCGTCGTCAGCCAACCAATGGCGCAACAGCCCCAACGCCTGGTCGAGAAGCTCGGTCAGTCCAGTGTCACCAGATGTCGGGAGACCGTCCTGCTCGGGCATCGGCAGCGTGGCGAAGAACAGTTCGGGAGCCTCGCCACCGGAGTCCGCTGCCGCACTTACTTCCTGGCCGGTCGGGGACAGGGGGTAGCCGAGACCCTGCGCCCAAGCTCCCGGCGCCCCCAGATGAACACATCGCGGCGGGCGCAGAGGTGGAGTCGTGTCGACGACGGGCCATTCCAACCGGAAGAGCAGGTCGTCGTGGCGTACAAGTGAACCGCGCAGCTGAGCCACCGTGGTGGGCCGAAGGACGAGGGAGTCAACCGACAGGGCCGGAGCGCCGGATCCATCGGTCGCCACCAGGGCGATCTGGTTCTCCGCGAGCGGGGTGAGTCGGACCCGTAGGCTCCGAGTGGCCGAGGAACGAACGGTGACGCCCCGCCAGGCGAAGGGCACCATGATGGTCTCGTCGTTCGGGTCGGAGACTTCACGGTCGGCCAGCAAGGGGTGTAGCGCGGCGTCTAGCAGTGCCGGGTGCAGATCGAACCCGTCCTCGCCCGGACCTTGTTCCGTCTCCAGCGACACCTCGGCGAAGAGGTCCCCGCCCTGACGCCATACGTTACGCAGTCCCCGGAATCCCGGGCCGTAGTGAAACCCCTTCCGGGCGAGTCGTGCGTAGACGTCGTCGAGTTCCAGCCGTGTCGAACCGGGAGGAGGCCAGAGGGGTCCCAGGTCCTCCGGTGCCGCCCCCGAGTCAGCCGCGGGCCGTTCAGCGCACAACGACCCGTCAGCGTGCATGCGCCACGGCCCCGGTACCTCGCCGTGAACCCTGGTGTGGAGGGACAGCGAACGCCCTCCGGAACCGTCCGGGGCTCCGACGGACACCTGGAGGTCATACTCCTCGCCCGGCGCGAGGACCCACGGGGCGTGCAGCGTCAGTTCTTCCACCCGGTCCGCCCGGACCCGCTCCGCCGCTTGCCGAGCGAGCGCCACGAAGGCCGTGGCTGGTACCAATGCCGTTCCCCCCAGTGCGTGGTCCGCGAGCCAGGGGTGGTCGCGCTGGGCCACCAGACCGCTCAGGACGACGCTCGCATCATCTGCGACCTCCACCGCGGACGGGGCGAACCCGGGTCGCTGTGCGGCGTTGGGTGTCCCCGACCCGGCTTGCACACCGCTCCGGGCGTCGTACCAGAACCGTCGGCGCTGGAACGGATAGGAGGGCAAAGAGACCCTGCGGGCCGCAGCGCCTTCGAAGGCCGCGGACCAGTCGACGGGCACGCCCTTGGTGTGCAGTTCACCTACGGACGTCAGAAACCGGTTCGGACCTCCGTCCCCGCGTCGTAGCGTGGTACCGAGCACGACGTCGCCCCCGTGGTCCCGCACGAGGTCTTCCAGGCCGTAGGCGAGAACGGGGTGGGGACTGCACTCGACGAAGGTCGTGAATCCCTGGTGGAGCAGGCCGTTCACCGTCTCGGCGAACTGGACGGGGCGACGCAGGTTCTCGAACCAGTAGGACGCCGTCAGCTCGCCCCCGGGTACCTGTTCACCGGTCACCGTGGAGAAGAAGGGTACGGACGTCGCACCCGGGGAGATCGTGCCCAGGGCGTCGAGGAGTTGCTGCTTGATCTCGTCCACCTGGTGGGAGTGGGACGCGTAGTCGATGGGGATGCGATGGGCGGACGTGCCGCTGCGCGCACACACCGCAAGCAGTTCCCGCAGCGCCTCCGTGTCTCCGGACACCGCTGTGGACCGCGGGCCGTTGACCGCGGCGATCCCCAGCCGTCCGCCCCACTGCCGGATGAGATCCTCGCTCTGCCGAAGCGGTAGGGCCAATGCCACCATGCCTCCGCGCCCTCGTAGCGTGGCCGCGAGGACTCGGCTCCGCAGCACCACGGTGCGGACGGCGTCCGACAGGTCCAGGGCCCCGGCGACGTACGCCGCGGCGAGTTCCCCCTGGCTGTGCCCCACCACGCTGGTGGGCTCGACTCCGCTCGACCGCCACATCGCAGCCAACGACACCATCATCGTGAAGAGTGCGGGTTGAATCACCTCGTCCTCGTCCAGGGTCCGGGCTCCTGAACGCCCGAGCAGCACGTCGGACAGAGACCAGTCCAGATGGCGGTCGAACTCGGCGAGGCATTTCTCCGCCTCCTGCGCGAAAACCTGTGAGGAGGCCAGGAGTTCGGCTCCCATTGCGGTCCACTGCGACCCCTGGCCCGGGAACACGAACACCACGTCGTTCGTCCGCTCGCGGGCGACGTCCCGCACCAGTCCTCGTGCGATTCCCCCGTCGGCAAGCGCATCCAGTCCCGCGGTCAGTGCCGTCCGGTCGGAACCGACGACGACTGCCCGGTGCCGTAGCGTGGCACGTCCCGTCGCAAGGGTGAATCCGATGTCCACGGACGACGCCCCCGGCTCATCCTCCAGATACCCGAGCAACCGCTGCGCCTGGGTTCGTAGGGCGGCCTCGGATCTGGCCGACAACAGCCAGGGAACGGTGATGGGGGAGGAGGAAGGGGGGCTGGTGGCCTCGTTGGCCTCCGGTTCGACGGGTGCCTGTTCAATGACGGTGTGCGCGTTCGTGCCGCTCAGGCTGAACGAGGACACACCCGCACGGCGCGGGGCTCCCGTGTCCGGCCAGGGTGTCGCCTCCGTCAGTAGCCGAACCTGTCCCGAGGACCAGTCGACATGGGGGGTCGGGCCGTCGATGCCCAGGCTGGCGGGGAGGACGCCGTGACGGATGGCGAGCACCGTCTTGATGACGCCGGCGATGCCCGCGGCCGCCTGTGTGTGCCCGATGTTCGACTTCACCGACCCCACGAGGAGGGGCCGGTCCGGGTTCCGACGCCCGCCGTACGTCGTGAGCAGGGCCTGCGCCTCGATCGGGTCGCCCAGGGTGGTACCCGTGCCGTGGGCCTCCACCGCGTCGATGTCGTCGGGCGTCAGGCCGGCTCGGGACAGCGCCTTGCGGATCACCTGCTCTTGAGCCGCTCCGTTGGGTGCGGTCAGGCCGTTGGATGCGCCGTCCTGGTTGACGGCGGAACCGCGGACGACAGCCAGCACCTCCCGACCGGCTCGACGGGCCGCGGACAACGGCTGGAGCACGAGCATCCCCACGCCCTCGGAGAAGGCAGTGCCGTCGGCCCGGGCACCGAACGGTTTGCATCGACCGTCCGGTGCCAGGCCGCCCTGTCGATGGAACTCCAGCAGGGTCGTAAGGGTCGAGGTGACGGCAGCCCCGCCCACAAGGGCGATTTCGCAGTCGCCCTGCCGGATGGCCCCGCACGCCTCGTGGAGCGCGACGAGGGCGGACGAGCAAGCCGTGTCGATCGTGAGCGCCGGGCCGTTCAGCCCCAGCGCGTAGGCGATCCGTCCGGAGGCGAAAGCGGCGCCTGCCCCGCTAACGAAGAAGCCTTCGACCCGGCCGTCGTGCCGCGCGCCAGTGAGATGACTGGCGTGATCTCCGCTGATGACGCCCACGTACGTGCCGGTCTGAGTGCCGTGCAACTGATCAGGAGGGATGCCCGCGTCCTCCAGGGCCAGCCAGGCGGACTCCAGCAGAAGGCGGTGTTGCGGGTCCATAGCGGCGGCCTCGCGCGGCGAGATGCCGAAGAAGTCAGCATCGAAATCGGTGGCGTCCCGGAGGAATCCGCCAAACCGCCGTTCGTCCGAACCGTTCACGAGCTCGTCCGGAAGTCCGGCGAGATCCCAACCACGGTCCCCGGGAAGAGGCGAGGAGACGTTCTCACCGGCCAGCAAGAGCTGCCACAGCTGTTCGGGGGAGTCCGCCCCCCCGGGGAACCGACACGCCATGCCGACGATCGCGATGTCCTCCTCGGCCGCTGCCGCCGCCAACCGCTCGCGGGTCTCCAGGAGTTCGGCCGTCACCCGCTTGAGGTAGCTACGGAGCCGCTCTTCAGCGCTCATCAGAATCCGTTCCTTACGTCACCTGATTGAAGGAGTGCGGCACGGCGTGCTCCGCCCTGCGTTGGTTCCCGTCCGGACACCGGATTCACCGACAACTGGTCGGGGTCGGTTACCTCACCAAGTGTCTCCGGCACGACCACGGCAGAACAGGAAGAAGGGACGGCAGAAGGCCCGCTCCGCGGCAGACGTCCGACGGACGACGTCAGCCCGGCCCCACCAGCACCCGCTGACTGACGAGATCGGCCACTGCGTCCATGTGATCCGCGAGGTAGAAGTGGCCACCATGGAACTGCTCCAAGAAGAAGGGCCCACGGCTCTGGTCCTGCCACGCGGCGACATCCTCGACCCCCGCGGTCTCGTCCTGCTGGCCGACCAGGGTGACCATCGGACAGTCCAACTCCGGACCGGCCTCGTACTGGTACGTCTCGATGGCCCGGTAGTCACTCCGCAGCGGAGGAAGGATCATCTTGAGCACCTCCGGGTCCTCCAGGATCCGCGCATCGGTACCGCTCGTCTCACGCAGGTGACCGGCGAGGTCCCTGTCGTCGAGCAGATGGACCCGCCCCTCACGGTGTACGGAGGGGGCCCGGCGTCCGGAGAGAAAGAGGGCCACCGGGTCGACGTTCAGCCGGGTCTTCATGCGTCGGGCGACCTCGAAGGCGATGACCGCCCCCATGCTGTGGCCGAACAACGCGAGGGGATGCCGGAAGAGCGGCTCAAGCGCGCGGTACGACTCCTCCGCGAGCTCGGTGATCGTGGTCAGACACGGCTCCTGGCGACGGTCCTGGCGCCCGGGGTACTGAACGGCCATGACGTCGAGTCTCCCCTGCAGGGCCCGGGACAGGGGCCGGAAGTAGCTCGCCGAACCGCCGGCGTGGGGGAAGCAGACGAACGGCAGAGACCGGTCGTCGTCAGAGAAGCGGCGTATCCAGGTTTCGTTCACCGCAGCCTTAGCCATCCGACTTCCTTCTTTGGAGTGCACGTTGGGAAAGCACCGGCCGACGGATTCCCCCTTCGCCGTTCACGGCGCCGGGCCGGGTAGCGGAGTGCGGCCTCCCGGCGGGGAACGTACCGGCCGGCGGGATTCAGCGGAGGTACTCGTGAAGCGCCACCAGCAGGCGGTCCACGTCCTCGATGGAGGTGTAGGGGGCAAGCCCGAGGCGCAGTCCACCCCGGTCGCCGAGGCCGATGACCCTGGACGCCTCCCGGGCATAGAACGTTCCCGCGCCGGCGTCGACCCCACGCGTGGCGAGGTGGTCACGAACGTCATGGGCGTCATGCCCGTCAAAGGTGACCAGCAAGGTGGGGGTGCGCACGGTAGCCCGGGACCACACGTTGACGCCGTCGAGGCTCTTGAGCCCCCCTTCCACGGTCTGGAGCAGGGCCTCCTCGTAGGATTCCACTGCGCTCAGCGCGTCCACGAGCCGATCACGCCGGGTCCCCGTACCCCGGGGGCTCAGCTGGGCCCAGAAGTCGACTGCGGCCCGGGCCCCGGCGAGCACCCCGTAGGGAAGGATCCCCAACTCGAATCGCTCGGGGACCGAGTTCGTCGAGGCCGAAAGCTTGTCTGGATCCAATCCTTCGAGGCGATCGGGGGAGGCGACCAGCACACCAAGGTGCGGACCGAGGAACTTGTAGGCGGAACACGTCAGGAAGTCCGCACCCATGCTCGTGAAGTCCATGCTCGCATGGGCTGCGTACTGGGCGCCGTCCACGAAGAGAACGGCACCGGCGTCATGCACCAGCCGCGCTATGGCGGGGATGTCGGGGCGGGTGCCGATCAGATTCGAGGCAGCGGTGACGGCCACGAGCCGCGTCCGATCCGACAGCGCATCCTGAATGTGTTCGGGGCGCAACTCACCGGATTCGGGGTCGAAGCCCGCGAACCTCACCACGGCTCCGGCACGAGCAGCAGCCTGGACCCACGGACTGACATTGCTTTCGTGATCGAGACGCGTGACGACCACCTCGTCACCGGGATTCCACCCCTGCGCGAGGGTCCGCGAGAAGTCGTACGCCAACTGTGTGGAACTCCGCCCGAAGACCACTCCCGCGGGATCGGCCCCGAAGAAGTCACCGAACGCACGCCGCGCTTCGACCACCACGGCTTCCGCGTTGCGCTCCGCCACGGTGTGGGCACCCCGATTGCACAAGGGCTCGGAAAGCGCTTTGGCAATGGCGTCGATGACCTGTTGGGGGACCTGGGTCCCGCCCGGGCCGTCGAAGTGCGCCGACCCGGCGGCAAGGGCGGGGAAGGACGCCCTCACCGCGTCGATGTCGTATCGGTGGACCTCGGTCACGGACACTCCTCCTGTCAGGGGCTGCGTCACACAGCAACCCGCAACTCGTGACGAGTGAAGACCAGTTGCCCTCCACAGGGCGATCACCTTGGCCGACGCACCGCCAACAGTCCTTAGCAAGAGCATCACGTGCACCCGGCGGGGTGAACAGGCAGAAGCAGTGGAGGAATGTCCTCGTACCCGTCCCGCTCCGCCTCGCTCGGGGCGGGCCGCACACGCCATCCGGGCTTGAGTCCCGGACCGTCGGCATCCCGCGCGCGGGAGCTGCCCCCCGCCGCCGACGAAGATCATCACCGGTGCAGAATGGCCCGTATGCCGATATCGAACACCCCCGAGAGGGCCACGCTCGACGACGCCCGGGCGGTCAGCCGCACCCTGGCCGGCGCCTTCGCCGACGACCCGATGATGCGCTGGTTCCTGCCCGACGAGGCCACCCGCGCGGTCCGGCTGGACCGCTACTTCACCACGATCTTCACCCGGCACTACGCCCGTCACGGCCTGTGCGAACGCACCGGTGCGGCGGCCGCGTTCTGGGTGGCGCCCGGGGCGCAGGCGATGCCCGACGCGGAGACCGTCCAGGAACTGGTGGACGTCCTCGGTGAGCAGGGACCGCTGTTCCGCGAGGCGCTTGAGGGGGCGGCCGCGCACGCGCCGACGGAACCGCAC
This sequence comes from Streptomyces sp. NPDC005955, assembly GCF_042871255.1. Classification (NCBI taxonomy): domain Bacteria; kingdom Bacillati; phylum Actinomycetota; class Actinomycetes; order Kitasatosporales; family Streptomycetaceae; genus Streptomyces; species Streptomyces sp. NPDC005955. The sequence continues at coordinate 29,221 of NZ_JBIAIF010000001.1, forward strand.
TGGTACCTGGCCGTGCTCGGCGCCGACCCGGTCGTCCGGGGGCAGGGGCACGGGTCCGCGTTGCTGCGTTCGGGGCTGGCCCGGGCCGATGCGGCGGGCCTGCCCGTGTACTTGGATTCCTCCAAGGAGTCCAACATCCCCGTCTACGAGCACTTCGGCTTCACCGTGCTCGCGGGGGCGGAACTGCCCGGGGGCGGGCCGACGTTGTGGCCGATGCGGCGCGCCCCGCGTCCGGCGGCCGGTGCCTGAGGCGCGGGCGGCGACCCGTACGGTTCTCGTTCCGTCACTTCGGTGACGACCGCGGGGCGGGGAAACCGCCTCGCCCCGCGGCCACGGTGAGGAGCGTGACGCCCGTGTCGATGTGGCTGCACCTGGTGAAGGTCACGCCGTCGCTGCTGGAGGAGGTGCGGACGCGCCCCTCGGTGCTCGACGCGCTGTTCTTCCGGGGGGAGGCCCGGCCCGGCTTCCGTCCGGTCGCCGACTCGTTCGGGCACGACCACCGCACGCTGCGCGAACTCGCCGAGGACCGCGCACGGGTCGAGCACGGGGCGGGCTACTGGCCGACCGCCTTCCCCTGGCTGGCCCGGGCCGTCGGACGGGGGTGCGCGGTCGTCGAGGGGTACGGGTTCCGGCACGGGCCGGCGTTCGTGCTCCCTCCGGACGAGGTGGGGCAGGTCGCGCAGGGCCTGGCGGCCGAGAGGTGGTCGCGCACCGTGCGGGCCTCCGACTGGGACGAGGGGCGGGAGGAACGCGACCTCGACGACCTCGTCCCGTTCTTCGCCGCGGCCGGCGCGACGGGGCGGGCCGTGGTCGGAGGGGTGAACTAGGGGGTGTCTGACAATTCCCCGCGGCGTCACGGGGAATTGTCAGACACCCCCTGGCCCCGCCGTACGGCCCACGTGCACGGGCCCGTCGTCCCGGCCGGGTCGGGCACCCGGGTCGGTCAGAGGCCGAGGCCGGTGAGGCGGTCCTCGTAGGCGATGGTGACGTCCTCCAGATCGCCCTTCGGGTCGTCCCACAGCGCCGTCAGCTCCGCCTTGACGTCCGCGGGCAGGGCCTCGTAGCGCTCGGTCCAACTGTCGGCGCCCGGGGCCCAGTAGCCGACGACCTTGAAGCGGTCCGTGGGCAGGGCCAGGGTCTTGCGCAGGTGTTTGCGGACGCTGCGCAGGGCGGTGGTCTCGCCGGCCACCCAGATGTACGTGCCCGTGAGGTCGCTGTGTTCGGGGAGCGCCGTGGTGACGAGGTCCGCCAGGCGGCTCGGGCCGTGGCCGTTGCCGCCGTGGGTCCAGGTGACCTTGGCCCGCGGGTGCTCGGGCAGCGGCTGCCGGGCGCCGTCGTCGGGGATCTCGACGACCGCCCGGGTGACGACCGACTCCGGGGTGTCCTCCAGGATGCGGGCCAGTGCGGGCAGGCCGGTCAGGTCACAGACGAGGACCTGGCGGGCGAGGTCGGCGGGCGGGTCGTAGAGGCCGGTGGGGGCGTTCAGGCCGAGCGGGTCGCCGGGCCGGGCCGCCGCCGCCCAGGTGGCCGCTACGCCGTGGTCGTGGATGACGAAGTCGATGTCGATCTCGGCGGCCGCGGGGCGCACCGCGCGGATGGTGTAGGTGCGCATGGGGGCGGTGGGGCGGCCCTCGGGGGTCTCCCAGCCGGTGTCGGTGGTGACGGGCAGCGAGAGGTCCTGGCGGTCGGGGCCGTGCGGGAAGAACAGGCGCACGTACTCGTCGCCCACGCCCGTCGAGACGAAGTCCGGCACGTCCCCGCCGGTCAGGGTGATGCGGACCATGCTGTCGGAGAGGCGCTGGACGCGGGACACGGTGGCGCGGTGGATCGTCATGGTTCAGTGCTCCTTGGAGGGTTCGGGGGACGGGGTGTACGCCTGCCACAGGGCCGCGTACTCACCCGCCAGGGACAGCAGGTGCGCGTGGGTGCCCTCCTCGGCGACCCGTCCGGAGTTGAGGAGGACGATGTGGTCGGCGTCGCGGGCCTGTTCGAGGCGGTGGGCGACGATCACGCTGGTGCGGCCCCGGGTGACGCGGCGCAGTCCGTCGGTGAGCAGGGCGCGGGTGGCGGGGCCCGACTCGGCGGTGGGCTCGTCCAGGACGACCAGCGGCGGGTCGGCGAGCAGCACCCGGGCCAGGGCGAGGTGTTGCACGGTGCCGTCGTCCAGGGGGGTGCCGTCCGGGCCGCCGAGGACGGTGTCCGCGGTGGTGCCTTCGGGCAGGGCCCGGGCGGCCCCCGACTCGGCGAGGGCGCGGGCGAGTTCGTCGGGGGTGGCGGTCGGGGCGGCCAGGGTGAGGTTGTCGGCGAGGGTGCCGCCGAAGAGGTGGACCTCCTGGGTCACCAGGTAGGTGCGGCGGGCGCGGTACGCGTCGTCCGCGCCGACGGTGACGCGTCCCCGGTCGGGGCGGCCGGTGCCGGCGATCAGCCGGGCCAGGGTGCTCTTCCCGGAGCCGCTCGCGCCGACCAGGGCGACGGTGGCGCCGCCGGGGACGTGCAGGGTGACGTCGTCCAGGGCCGGGCGGCTCGCGCCCGCGTAGGTGAACGAGACGCCGGACACCGAGACCGGCGGCGGGGCGGCGCCGGCCTTCGCTGGTGTCGGCGCGGGGTGCGGGGGCGCGGGGGCGAGGTCGGTGACGCCGATCAGGCGGGTGAGGCCGACCGTCGCCCGTTGGATGTCGTCGAGGCTGGTGAGCAGGGACCCGATCGGGCCGAACAGCCGGTGGAAGTAGAGGGCGGCGGCGGTGGCGGTGCCGAGGGTGACGGCCCCCGCGTCGAGCAGCAGGTAGCCGGTGGCCAGGATGGTCGACAGGCCGAGGAACTCGGCGACGTGCAGGCCGCCGTAGAAGCGGTTGGCGAGGCCGACGCCGTCCCGTTGGCGGACGACGGCCCGGGTGCTGCGGGTCGCGAGTTCCGTGAGGTGGTGTTCCTGGGACCGGTAGGCGCGGATCGTCTCGGCGCCCCGCACCGCCTCGATGACGGTCTGTCCGCGGTCGGCCTCCAGTCGGCGCACGTCCCCGTAGACGAGGTGGGAGCGGGCGAGGAAGCGGCGGGTCGCGTACCACTGGACCGGTACGCACACCAGGCCGGCGAGGGCGAGGCGCGGGTCGAGGACGGCCAGCCCGGCGAGGGTCAGCCCGATGGTGAGGGCCGCGCCGGTGAGGGTGGGCAGCACGTCGGAGGCGGCTTCGGAGATGGCTTCCACGTCGCCGGTGACCCGGGAGACCACGTCGGAGCTGCCGGTGGCTTCGAGGGTTTCGGCGGGCAGGTGCACCGCCGCCTCGAACACGTCCTCGCGCAGGGTGGCCAGGGTGTCCTGGACCAGGCCGACGAGCATCCGGCCGCCGAGGAAGGTGAGGGCGGCGCCGACCAGGGAGACCAGGACCAGCAGTGCGCCCAGGGTCAGGACGTGGGCGCGGTCGGTGCCGGCCGCGTCCGCTCCGGCGACCGTGTCGACCAGCCGGCCGAGCAGGGGTGGGGCGGTGAGGGTGACGGCCGTGCCGGCGAGCAGGACGAGGGTGGTGGTCGCCAGGCGCCCCCGGTGCCGGGCGAGGCGCCGGGCGGTCTCGCGGCGGGCCCGGCGCGGGGTGGCGGTGGGCAGCGGCCCGGCGGGGGTGCGGGGGGTGGGCGTCACCGGGGTGTTCCGTTCGGCTCGGGGGCGCCGGGCGTGGCGCTGAGGTCGATCACCTGGTCGCAGGTGGAGAGCAGGATGCGGCTGGTGGTGATGAGCACGGTGGTGCCCATCAGTGCGCGCAGTCCTTCGGCGATGCGGCGTTCGGTCACCGGGTCCACGGCGGTGGCGGGTTCGTCGAGGACGCGGACGGGGGTGTCGGCGTGCAGGGCCCGCGCGAGCAGCAGCCGTTGGCGCTGTCCGCCGGAGAGGCGCCGGCCCTCTTCGCCGACCTCGGCGTCGGGTCCGCCGAGGTGTTCGAGCACGTCGTCCAGGGCGGCGGCGCGCAGCAGGGCCGGGTCGGGGGTGCCGCCGGGCGGGGTGAGGTTGGCGCGCAGGGTGCCGGTGAAGAGGCTGCCGTGGTGCGGGGGTGCGGTGATGTGGGCGCGGACGCCGTCGGGGCCGAGGTCGGCGGCGTCCCGTCCTCCGATGAGGAGTTCGCCGCGGGGCGGGGGCACGCGGTGGCCGAGGCGGTCGCTGAGGTCACGGGCGTGGGCGGGGTGCCGGGGGACGACGCCGACCAGGGTGCCCGTCGGTATCTTCACCGGGGTGCCGTGGCCGGGCGGGTGCCAGACCAGGTCGGCGGGGGCGTCCGGGCCGGGGACGGGGGTGTCCGGGCCGGGGGCGGCCGGGGGTTCGTTGAGGAGGTCGGCGAGGCGGCGGGCGGAGGCGCGCTTGTGGGACCAGTTCGCGGCGAACGTCCCCACATGGGCCAGGGAGCCCTGGAGGAACTGGGCGAGCCCGAGCACGGTGACGAGCTGACCCACCGTCAGATGCCCGTCGAGGGCGAGCAGTCCGGCGGCGGTGGCCAGGGCGGCGAGGAACACTCCGGACAGCGCCACGCTCAGCCCGGTGTACGCGAGGACGGCCCGGGCGGCGGCGACCGCGCCCCGGCGCGAGGAGTCGCTGGCGGTCCGGTAGCGGGCGGCGGCCTCGGCGCGGGCGTTCATCCCGACGAGGACCCGCAGCCCGGTGATCATGTCGGTGGCGACCTCGCCCGCCCGGGCCGCGGAGCCCTGTTCGGCGTGACCGCGCGCTTCCAGCGGCATCGACAGCCGACGCATCAGGACGAGGACGAGGACGGTGCTGACGATCACGCCGATGCCCAGCGGCACGGAGATCAGCAGCAGCGCGACGGAGGCGGTGAGGATCGCGGTGAGGGTGGCCGCCTGTTCGACGACGCTCCAGGACACGCCGGCGACCCGGTAGGTGTCGGAGGTGACGTGGGCCAGCGCCTCGCCGGGGCCCGGGCGGCGGCGCAGCCCGCGCGGGTCGAGGAGCCGGGTCACGGTGGCCTGGCGCAGCTCGTGTTCGGCGTACCCGTAGACGGTGACCATGGACGCCGCGGCACGCTGGTAGGACAGCGACAGGACGACGAACACGCCGGCGAGCACGGTCAGCCAGCGCAGCAGTGCAGACGGGTCGCCGGGGGCGATCGCCCGGTCGATGACCAGGCCGACGACGATGGGGACGAGCGCCTCGCACAGTTGGTGCGCCATGAAGCCGAGGGTGGTGAGGGCGAGCCGGACGCCGCGCCCGCCGTGCAGCAGGACGAGCCGGAAGAGCCCGCCGGGGGTGGCGGCTGCGTCGTGCGGGGCCGGGGCCGGGGCGTCGTGGGGCGGGTGGTTCACGCGGGGTCCCGGCGGCGGGCCAGCGGCACGACCAGGGGGGTGCCGGTCTCCGGGTCGGGCACCACCCGGCACGGCAGGTCGAACACCTCCTGCACCAGTTCCGCGGTCATCACGTCCGCGGGCGGCCCCTCGGCGACCACCCGGCCGTCGCGCAGGGCGATCAGGTGGGTGGCGTAGCGGGCGGCGTGGTTGAGGTCGTGGAGGACCGCGACGAGGGTACGGCCGGCGCGGTGCAGGTCGGTGAAGAGTTCCAGCAGGTCGATCTGGTGGGCGATGTCGAGGAACGTCGTCGGTTCGTCGAGCAGCAGGATCGGGGTCCGTTGGGCGAGCACCATGGCCACCCACACGCGCTGGCGCTGGCCGCCGGAGAGTTCGTCGACGAGCCGGCCGGACAGGTCGGTGACGGCGGTGGCGTCCATCGCTTCGGCGACGGCCCGCTCGTCGTCGGCGGTCCACTGGCGGGTGAGCTTCTGGTGCGGGTAGCGCCCGCGGGCGACGAGTTCGGCGACGGTGATGCCGTCCGGGGCGAGGGAGGTCTGCGGGAGCAGTCCGAGGCGGCGGGCGACCTCCTTGGCCCGGTAGGCGGCGATCGGGCGGCCGTCGAGGACGACCTGCCCGGCTGCGGGGGCGAGGAGTCGGGACAGCGCTCGCAGCAGGGTGGACTTGCCGCAGGCGTTGGGTCCGATGATGACGGTGAAGGAGCCGTCCGGGATGGTCAGGTCGAGGTGTTCGGCGACCGGGTGGCGGGCGTAGCCGAGGGTCACGTCCCGTACTTCCAGGCGGGCCGCGGGTGCCTCGGGGGCGGGGGCCGCCGGCTCGGCGGTGGGTGTGCGGTCGGTCGTCGGGGGCATGCGGCTTCCTCGGAGCGGGGGCGGGACGGGGGGCGTCGGGGCGCGGTCAGCGGCGGCGGGCGTACTGGCCGGCGAGCAGCCAGGCGAGGTAGAGCCCGCCGACGGAGACGGTGACCACGCCGACGGGCAGGTCGATGCGTTGGGCCGCGTAGTCGGCGGCGACCAGGACCAGTGCCCCGGTGAGCGCGACCGGCGCAAGGCGCAGCGTGGTGGCGCTGCGGGTGAGTCGCTGGGCGATCTGCGGGGCGGCCAGGGCGACGAAGGCGATGGGGCCGACGGCGGCGGTCACCAGGGCGGTGAGCGCGACGCCGACGACGGTCGCGGCGAGCCGGGTGCGCCCGCCCCGTACGCCGAGGGCGAGGGCGGTGTCGTCGCCCATCTCCAGATGGGTCAGGGGCCGCACCACGAAGACGGCGCACACCAGCAGCAGGGCGAACACCACGGCGGCCGGTCGGAACTGTTCGAAGCCCAGCCCGCTGAGCGAGCCGGCGGCCCAACTCGCGGCGAGCATGGCCTGCTTGGCGTTGACGGACAGCAGCAGCATGGAGGTGAGGGAGCCGAGCCCGGCGCCCACGGCGATGCCGACGATGATGAGTCGGAACGGTTGCAGCCCGTCGCGGTAGGCGAGCACGTACACGACGAACGCGGTGATCGCCCCGCCGATCAGCGAACCGGTCGCCACGGACAGGTAGTCGGTGGCGCCGATCAGCACCAGGACGACGGTGGCGCCCGCGTAGGAGCCGGCGGAGAAGCCGATCACGTCCGGGGAGCCGAGCGGGTTCTTGGTGAGGGACTGGAAGATCGCGCCGCTGATCGCGAGGGCGGCCCCGCACAGCAGGGCGAGCAGCAGCCGGGGCAGTCGCCAGGTGACGACGACGAGCCGGTTGCGGGGGTCGGAGTCCGGGTCGAACAGCGCGGTCAGCACCTGCCCCGCGGTCAGCGAGCGGGAGCCGGTGCCCAGGGTCAGGACGCCGAGGGCGAGCACGGCGGCGAGCAGCGCGCAGCAGACCAGCACGGTGCGCCGGTCGATGAGGTACGCGAGGCCCAGCCGGCGCCAGGTCCAGCTGGCGCGGCCGAGGTCCACGGTGGTGGGGGGCGCGGTGCGGGTGCGGGTCATGGCGGGTTCGGGTTCCTGGGCGGCGGCGGGCGACGGGGCGGGTTCGGTGGTCACAGGCCGCTCGCCCTCCGGCGCCGGACGAGGACGACGAGGACGGGCGCGCCGACCAGGGCGGTGACGAGGCCGACCCGCAGTTCCCCGGACGGCAGCACCACCCGCGCCACGATGTCCGCGGCGAGCAGGAAGGAGGGTGCGACGAGCACGGTGAGCGGCAGGATCCAGCGCTGGTCGGGGCCGGTGACCCAGCGCACGATGTGCGGCACCATCAGTCCGACGAACGAGATGGGTCCGGCGACGGCGACGGCGGTCCCGGCGAGCAGCGTCACCGCGAGGACGACGCTCACCCGGGTCAGGCCGATCCGGGCGCCCAGGGACTTGGCGGCGTCGTCGCCGAGGGCGAGGGCGTTGAGCGGCCGGGCGCACATCAGTCCGAGGACCGCGCCGACGGCCAGCAGGGGTCCGGCGACGGAGAAGACGTCGAGGGACCGTCCGCCGAGGGCGCCGACGTCCCAGAAGCGCACGGCGTCGAAGGTGGTGGTGTCCTTGAGGGTCAGTGCGGAGGTGAATCCGCCGAAGACCGCGGTGAGGGCGACTCCGGCGAGGGTGAGCTTGACGGGGGTGGCCCCGTGCAGGCCGAGCGAGCCGAGGACGTAGACGAGCACGGTCAGGGCGAACGCCCCGGCGAGCGCGAACCAGACGAAGACGGCGGGGTCGGTGAAGCCGAGCACGCCGACGGCGAAGGTCACGGCGAAGCCGGCGCCCGCGTTGACGCCGAGGATTCCGGGGTCGGCCAGGGGGTTGCGGGTGAACGCCTGGATGAGCGCACCGCACAGTCCGAGGGCGGCGCCGACGACCAGTCCGATCACCGTGCGGGGCAGCCGCCCCTCGCGGACCATGACGTGTTCGTCGGACAGCGTCGCCGGGTCGACGCCCCGGGCCACGCCGACCAGCGCGTCCCAGACGGTCGCGGGGTCGATGGCGCGGGCGCCGACCATGAGGCTGAGCAGGGCCGTCGCGAGCAGCAGGACGACGGCGGCCAGCAGGACCGGCAGACGACGGCGGTGGCGTGCCGCCGGGCCCGCACCGGAGTGCGGGCCCGACGCCGCCCCCGCGCGGGCGGGGGCCGTCCCACCGGGGGGTGAGGTGATCGTCACGGGGTGGGTCCTCGTGGGTGGGGGCGGGGTGCGGGTCAGGAACCGTTGCCGGCGGGGGCCTTCTCGGGAACGCCCTTCACTCCCTTGCCGGCGACCGCGTCGGCCAGCATCGGCACGTAGCGCTCGATGGCCCAGGGGATGGACAGCACGCTCGGACCGCTGGTCGCCATGCCGAGGGTCGGGTCCTGGACGAAGGCGTAGCGCCCCGCCTCGATCGGCTCCCAGCGGGTGAACAGCGGGTCCTTGAGGCTGTGCTTGACCTCGCCGTCGCCGTTGGCCCAGGCCACGAAGACGTCGGCCTCGATGGTGTCCAGCTTCTCCAGGCTGACGCCGCCGTACCAGTTGGTGCCCTTGGCGGTGTCGGCGATCTGCTGCATCGAGGGGGTGTTCTTGAAGCCCATCTCGGTGAGCAGCCGGACCCGCGGGTCGTAGTTCAGGTACAGGCCCAGTTCGGTGGAGCCGGGGGCCAGGCCGAGCCCGTAGGCGAAGGTGGTGTCCTTGAACTCCGGGTTGTCCCGGGCGACGTCGGCGAGCTGCCCCTCCACGTCGGTGACGAGTTCCTCGGCCTTCTCGTTCTCGCCGAGGGCCTTGCCGATGGTCTGGGTCATGCTCTGCCAGGTGCCGCCGTCCCAGGGCTTCTTCAGGTACGGGAGGGTGGGCGCGATCTCGCCCAGGCGCTTGTAGTCGACGTCGCTGAGGCCCGAGTAGAGGCCGACGATCAGGTCGGGTTCGAGGGAGAGGATCTGCTCGAAGTCGAGTTCGCCCGAGTCGCCCTGCTTGAGGACCTCGGGCATCTTCCCGCCGAGCTTCTCGACCTGGGTGCGGAACCAGGGGGTGTGGCCTTCCTTGTCCCCGCCCCACTGCTCGTCGACGCCGACGGGGACGACGCCGAGCGCGGCGACGACGTCCGGGGACATCCAGCTCAGGGCGACGACCCGCTGGGGCTTCTCGGTGATCTCGGTGCTGCCGTGGGCGTGCTTGATGGTCACCGGGAAGGCGGCGGAGCCCGCGGCGGTCTTGTCCTTCTTCCCGGCCTCCCCGTCGGTGCCGCCGGAATCCGTCGTACCGCCTCCGCACCCGGTCAGGACGAGCGCGGCGGCGAACGCCAGCCCCGCGACGCGGGTCCACGCCCCGCGTCGGCGGGCGGCGGGGGCGGCCTTCGGTGCGGCCGTGGGCAGGGACATGCTTCTCCTCGGTACTGCGCACCGCGGTGCGGCACGACGACGGGCGGATGGTGAAAGCCGAACGCCGCGGTGCGACACGCGTGCCTACGGCTGCGCGCACCTCAAGTTAGGCAACCCTCACTTCGCTCCACGCTAGGGAACCGGACGGTCGTCGGGCGTCGCGCAACGGCCAGGGTGCGTCGCGAATCGGCCACCCGCCGATCGGGGGGTCAGGAGGCGGAGGCGGGCAGGGCCCGCAGGTACTCGGTGGGGCTGCTCCCGATGACCCGCCGGAAGGCGGCGCTGAAGGCGCTGGTGGTGGAGTAGCCGCAGCGGTGCGCGACGAGGTTCACCGGCTGGCCCTGGCTGAGCAGGGTGATCGCGGCGGACATCCGCACCAGGGCGCGCCAGCGGGTGAACGGCATCCCGATGTCCTGGGCGAAGGCCCGGGTGACCGTCCGCACGCTCAGCCCGTGGCGGGCGGCGAGGTCCTCCAGCGACAGATCGCTGTCCGGGTCGCCCAGCACGTCGTGGGCGAGGGACCGTATGCGCCAGTCCTCGGGCACCGGTACGTCGAGGGCGGGCAGCGGGTCGTCCTGGAGGTGTTCCAGTACGACCCGTTGGGTGCGCAGCCGCAGGTCGTCGTCCATGGCGGTGGCGTCGAGGTGGAGCAGCATCTCCTGGAGCGCCCGCCCGACCCGCAGGGCGCGCGGCGCCGACCAGTCGCGGGGTGCGGCGGACCGGGTCACGTACGTGTAGCAGGCGACGCTGCCGGGGTCGGAGGCGGCGGCGTGCGGGGTGCCGGGCGGCACCCAGACGCCTTGGCCGGGCACGAGCCGGCGCACGGTGGCGGGGGTCCACAGGGTCATCGAGCCGCTGTGCGGCCAGACGAGGAGGGCGTCGGTGTGCGTGTGCACGCCGGGGCGGGCCGCGCCGTTCGGCTCGGTCCCGTCGAACACGGCGGTGGTCAGGAGGTAGGGCGGCGGCACCTCGGCGCCGCCGATCGCTGGGTCGGACCAGCGGAGCGGGGTGCTCGGGGGCGGTTCGCCCCACGGACGTCCTGAGATTGCAGCAACCGGCATGAACTTAGGTTAACCTAAGTAACCGTACGGATTCCGCCACGGGTGCGCTGCCCTTGTTCGTGGGCCTCCGTTGTCCAGCACAGGTGCGCTCCACTGTTGCGCAGTTCCCCGCGCCCCTTTCGGGGCACTCCCCCCACCCCCGAGACGCGGCGCCCCGACAGGGGCGCGGGGAACGGCGCAAAGCAACCGCGCACCCGCCCAGGACCACACACCGCCAGGTGAACGCACCCAAAGGGGCGCGGGGAACGGCGCGAGCGACCACAGCGCACCCGCAGCCGAGCACCCACCGCAGGAGGCACCCCCAAGGGGCGCGGGGAACGGCGCGAGCAACCACAGCGCACCCGCACGGGACAACGCACCGCGCGACGCCAGCAACAGCAACAGCTACTCGTCAAAGTGGACGGTCCCGTCCTCGTCCATCCGAGGATGCATCCGCTCGGGCCCGTACGCATCGACGTCAGAGGCCCGGGGCCCCTCGGGCCCGTCCACCCCCCACCGCACCATCCGCTCGATCCGGCACACCCGGAAGTGCTCCCCCCCGACCCGCACCTCGTCCGCCCGGGCCGCCGCCCGGAACCGCTCCGCGGCCCGCGCATAAGCCGCCGTCCGCCGCGCGTCGAGCCCCAGCGCCCGCGGCCAGAAGTCCCGCAGCGCGTCGAACAGGAGCCGACGCGCATCGTGCGGGGTCGGCGCCAGCGCACCCCGGGGCCGCCACCGCTCGCCCTGCCGCTCGGCCACGCAGAACCCGACCGGGAGCAGCGCCACCTCGGGATGGGTCCGCACGGCCCGGGCGCTGTCCTCGCGCATCCCCCGGGAGAAGGACGTCCCCTGGTAGCAGAAGTCCCGCAGGGCCAGCTTCAGGGCCTCGGCCATGAGCCCCCGCTCCCCCGCGGGGTCGAGTGCGGTGCCCACCTCGGGCAGCGGGGTGCCGTCCTTCGGGAACTCCCAGGAACGGTCCGCGGGTTCGGGGTCGGTGGACCGCGGGGGCTCCAGCCCTTCGGCGCCGCCCCGGGCGAACTCGTCCCCGCGGACGACCCGGTAGCGACGCCCCAGCGCCGCCACCTCGTTGACCGGCTCGCGTTCCAGCACCGCGACCGCGGCGAGGAGTTCACGCCGGGCGGCGGGGTCATCGGTGTCGTCCTTGGCCTTGAACCACAGATGGGAGTTGAGCGAGTCCCGGGCCTCCTGCGGGCGGCCCGCGACCACCGGCGTGAGCACGCTCCACCGCCGCTCGCCGTCGGGTTCCTGCACGGCGAGCCCGAAGACCGGCCCCCGCAGGAGCAGGTGCGGATAGCGGTAGGACGCCTCCACCGCATCCGCCTCGGTGACCCACTCGGCGGGGTCGTCCCGTTGGACCAGGCCCTCGTGCACCCGGTCGAGCTGTCGCTTCCAGTCGTCACCCATGCGCACATTGTGGTGAGGTCGGCGGGCCCACCGACCATATCGGCGCAACTGACCGGACTTGTTCGCCTCGTGCTCGTCTGCGCACGTCAGCCCGGGGGCGCGGGCCGAACCCCCGCTCCGGCGCACGGGGGGTGGCGCGCGGGAACGCCCGGAGCGCGGCCGCCCCGAGGCCCCGGACGCGCTCTCATGTGGGGCTCGAACAATGGGTGAGCCCTCTCTCACACCGGACCCCGAGAACCCCCTGATTCCCGGCAAATTCCCCGCCCGACTCCCCCCGTCCTCCCAGGTGGACACGGTCCACGTCCGCCCCTTGCACCCCCCGCGCGCCCCTACGCGCCCCTACTGAACAGATACCTCGCTCACCACGTATCTCCTGGCAGCACAGGTCGTGCGCCCGGGAGTTGCGGAGCCGAAAACCTTGCCGACAACGACCGAAACTCAACTCCCGGATGACCCAAAGTCCACTTCAGCCGCATACGACATGAGAATCCTCTCCTCTTTTCCGTCACCTGTTTGATTGGACTGGACACTCTCCCTATGAGACTCAGGAAGGCCAATCTGGCGATCACGGTGGTGGCAGCCCTCGCGGGTGCCGGCATGGTGGCCGGGCGGGCCCTCGTCGACGGAAACGAGCCCCTTGACCTGGGGCCCGTGATCGACGTGAGTGGACCCGAAGCCAGCGATGTCGCCCCTTCGCAGACGGTCTCGCCGCCCCCCATATCGCCCCAGGGCCCGAAGACCCCCCTACCCGACCCCAGTAGTACGGGGGTGAGGGCCACCCCCAGCGCGTCCTCGCTCCCGACGGCGGTGCCGTTCCCCCCGGGGCACCGTGCCGGATCGAGCCCCTCGGCCACCGGACCGCCCGGTGGCCGCCCCGTACCCACCCCCACTCCACCGCACAGCGCCAACAGACCCCCCTTCCCCGACGATGACCGGAGCGAGGACGACGAGGACGAGGGCCGTGGCGACAGCGACGAGAACGATGACGTGAGCATCGGCGAGAGAGAGGAAGGAGGCGACGACTAGGAGTGCGTAGGCACACCGCCAGCGCCCGGTCGAGGATCGTGGGCTGGATGATGCTCCTGGTGGGTGCCGCGATCGCGGCACCCACCGTCGGCCTCATCGTCGTCTGGCAGGCCCAGCTCGACGCGAAGCTCGACGACCAGTTGCAGCGCGAGGTCGAGAACCTCCGTCACTTCGCGAAGCAACGCGACCAGAACGGCCAGAAGTACACCGACGGTTCGGTGCTGCTGATGCGGTTCATGACGGTCAACCTGCCCAACCGGGACGAGACGTTCTTCAGCATCGTCGACGGCCGGGCCGATCGCCGCAGCCCGAAGGACCCGCCCCTGCGGTTGGACAACAAGCCGGAGGTGGTCAGCAAACTGGCCTCGCTCAGCGGGGCCAAGACCCAGACGGGCTGGCTGGACACCTCGAAGGGCCGGGTCCGCTACGGCGTGGTGCCGGTCCGGGTCGCCGGGGACACCCGGGACATCCGGCTCGTCCTGCTCGAATTCCGCGACCGGCAGCTGTCCGAGCAACGACGGCTGGCGAAGATGCTGTTGGCCACCGGGCTCGGGGCACTCGTCTTCGCGGGGCTGGCCAGTTGGCTGGTCGCCGGACGGGTGCTCGCACCGGTCCGGTTGGTCCGCCAGACCGCCGCGCGGATCAGCGAGTCCGACCTCACCCAGCGGCTGAACGTGGCCGGGCACGACGACGTCGCCGCCCTCGCCCACACCTTCAACCGGATGCTGGACCGACTGGAGCAGGCGTTCACCGCGCAACGCCGGTTCCTCGACGAGGTCGGCCACGAACTGCGCACCCCCATCACGGTGGTGCGCGGACACCTGGAACTGATGGACGGCGTCACCGCGGGCGGCGTCCGCGGCGGAACCGTCTGGGAGGGCCAGGTGCCGGTGCTCGACGCCTGGTCACCCTGGAACGGCGGCCCCCGCGAACTCGGGCCGGAGGACCGGGCCGCCACCCGGGCCCTGGTGCTGGACGAACTCGACCGGATGAGCCGGATCGTGGACGACCTCCTCACCCTCGCCAAGGCGGAACGACCCGACTTCCTCACGATGGGTGAGACCAACCTCACCGATCTCATCGTGGACGTCGTCGCCAAGGCCCGGGCGCTCGGCAGCCGCCACTGGCGGGTCGCCGCGGTCTCCGAGGAGACCGTGCTGGTGGACGGTCAGCGGCTCACCCAGGCCCTGATCCAACTGGCCGCGAACGCCGTACGGCACACTCTGGACGGCGATCTCATCGAAATGGGGTCCACCATCCGGGACGACCGGGTGCTGTTGTGGGTCCGGGACACCGGACCGGGCGTCGGACCGATGGACAAGGAACGGATCTTCAACAGGTTCGCCCAGGCCAATCTGATCGGCGCGGCGGGCAAGTCGGGTTCCGGTCGGGCGGGCACGGGCATCGGGCTCGGGCTCGCCATCGTCCGGGAGATCGCCGAAGCACACGGCGGCACCGCCTGGGTGGAGGACGCCCAGACCGGCGGCGCCCGCTTCGTGCTGGATCTGCCGGCCTACTACCCCTGGGAGGAAGGACACCATGCACCGGATTCTCATAGCGGAGGACGAGGCGGGAATCGCCTCTTTCGTGGAAAGAGGCTTAAGGGGATATGGGTTCGCTACCTCCGTGGTGGGTGACGGACTGTCCGCCTACGAACAGGCCAGGGCGGGCAACTGCGACCTGATGATCCTGGACCTCGGGCTGCCCGCGGTGGACGGTCTGACCGTGCTGCGGAAGCTGCGCGAACTACGGGTGACCCTGCCCGTGGTGATCCTCACCGCCCGCGACAGCGTCTCCGACGTCGTCGCGGGACTGGAGGGCGGCGCCGACGACTACGTCTCCAAGCCGTTCGCCTTCGAGGAGCTGCTCGCCCGGGTGCGGCTGCGGCTGCGGGCCGAGGGCGGACCGGAGGGTTCGCTGCTGCGGGCCGGCGACCTCGTCCTGGACCTGCGCACCCGACGGGTCCATGTGAACGGACGGGTCGCGGAGCTGTCCGCCCGGGAGTTCGCGCTGACGGAGGTGTTCATGCGCAACCCGGACCAGGTCCTCACCCGGGAACAACTCCTCAGCCGGGTCTGGGGGTTCGACTACGACCCCGGGTCCAACATCGTCGACGTGTACGTACGCTACGTGCGCCGCAAGCTCGGTCCCGACCGGGTGGAGACGGTACGCGGCGTCGGCTACCGGTTGCGGGCCTGACCGGACCCGGGCCACCGCCCCGCGCCGGGCCCGTCCCGACGCACCCCCTCACCCCCCTGCACCACCCCCCTGTACCTCCACCCCCACCAGGGCCCGAACCCCACCCCCGAAGGGCCCGTCCCCTCACGCCACCGGGACCCGGCACCGTCCGGGTCCGGTGCCCCTCGCACCACCGGAACGTGATTCCCCGTCACGTCACGGCGGACCGGAGCGGCCCCTCCCGGAGACCCCGGCAGGGGCCCCGTCCGCCGACGCACCCCCGAAGCACCGCCCCCGGCCCGCACCGGCCCGCCCACGCGCGCCCCGAGGGACGTTCGCCCCCCGCGGCCCCCGTGAGCACCGCGGCCCCCGGGCCCCCGGTGAGCACCGCGACCCCCGTGAACACCGCGTCCCGGCCCGTGGACCGCCCCGAAACCACCGTCACCGCACAGCATCGGACAGCCCATGTCCGTGCCCACTCACCTGGGCGGACACCCGCTCTGACAACGTTGTCGGCCCGGTGAGAGGTCTCTCACGGCGATCTCACGGGTGACTCATCACCTACCCGCATGCTTCCGGGCCAAGACATCCACCCCCGGATGTCCCAACTCCCGCAGTGGCCATAGCCTTTCACAGGCTGCGACCACTGGTTCAGCCAGGAGCACCCCATGAAGAAACTTCTCGACAACGCACGCACCTTCCAACAGCGTGTCGCGCCGGAGAGCGAGATGTACCGGCAGTTCGCCGCCGGTCAGAGTCCCGGGACCCTCTTCATCACCTGTTCCGACTCGCGGATCGTGCCCTCGCTCATCATGGGCTCCGCGCCGGGCGAGGTCTTCGAACTGCGCAACGCGGGCAACATCATCCCCCCGTACCGGCCCGGGCGGCAGTCCGGCGAGGCTGCCACCGTCCAGTACGCGATCGACGTGCTGCGGGTGCAGGACATCATCGTCTGCGGGCACTCGCACTGCGGCGCCATCGCCGCGGTCGCCCAGGAGCAGGACCTCACCGCCCTGCCGAGCGTGGCGGAGTGGGTGTCCTTCGCCCGTCCCGGACTGGCCCCGATCCTCGGCAGCCCGCCCGAGGACCCGACGCTGTCGACCTTCGTGCAGACCCACGTCGTCTCCCAGCTGGAGACCCTGCGCGGCTACCCCGAGGTGCACACGGCCGTGGCGGACGGGCGGCTGAGGCTGCACGGCTGGTTCTACCGCGTGGACACCGCCGAGATCCACGAACTCGACGAGAACGACGGCGCCTTCCACCGTCACTGAGCTCGGAGCCGGGCCGGTCCAGGGGCCCGGCGGACGCGGCGCGGGGCCAGGGCTCAGGCCCCCCGTCCGCCCGTCAGGACCCCGGATGCGGCTCGGCTCCGGCGGGGCTCCCGCGCCCCGCACCGGTACGGGACGGACCACGCCCCGCGCGGACGGCCCGGACAGCACTCACGTGCGGACGCGCCGTCCCGTACCGGACACCTGCGACAACCCCTCGCACGGGCACCTCGTGAACCGGCCCGAGAGCCGGTCCCCGGGACCCCTCCCCCAGGGTCCCGTTCCCTCACCCCAACCCCCCACGGACGCACCTGGTCGTCGGCCCCGCGCTCCCCCATGGCGCACCGGACCGGCCGGCCGGATGCGGTGAAAGGAACGATCGCTGTGTCAACTGACCGAATACGCGCAGGAAGTACGGGACGCCACGCGCGACGGAGTCCCGACTCCAACCCCGGCTCCACCGAGAGCAGCGGTAGCGGTCCCAAGATGTCGAACGCGGAGCCTTCCATGAAGGACGCGCTCGGCACCGACATCATGGCGTCGATCGTCGTCTTCCTCGTCGCGCTCCCCCTCTGCATCGGTGTCGCGGCGGCATCGGGCGTCGCACCCGCCCTCGGCATCATCACCGGCATCATCGGTGGTCTGATCGTGGGCTTCCTGCCCGGCAGTTCCCTCCAGGTGTCCGGCCCCGCGGCGGGCCTGGCGGTCCTGGTCCTGGAGTTCACCACCGAACACGGCGTCGAGCTGCTCGGCCCGGTGGTGCTCATGAGCGGCCTCATCCAGATGGCGCTGGGCGTGCTGAAGGCGGGCGGACTGTTCCAGTCCATCTCCCTCTCGGTGGTCCAGGGCATGCTCGCCGGCATCGGCCTGCCGCTGATCCTCAGCCAGATCTACGCGCTGGTGGACTCCAAGCAGCTCGGCACCCCGTTGAAGAACGTGGGCGGCCTCGGCGACCTGGCCACGGCCGTCGCGGGCAACCCGCAGAAGGTCGCGGCGCTGGTGCTGGGCCTGATGGCCATCGTGCTGTGCTTCGTCTGGTACAAGATGCCCGCCCCGCTGAACAAGGTCCCGGCCCCGCTGATCGCGGTGGTCCTGGGCTGCGTCGTGGGCGTGATGCCCGGATTCGACGTCAAGAAGGTCGAGTTCGGCAACATGATCGAGGCCATCTCCTTCCCCACCCCCGATGCGCTCGGCCACCTCTTCGCCCCCGACGTCCTCATCATGATCATCACCTTCACGGTGATCGCCTCGGCGGAGTCGCTGTTCAGTGCGGCGGCCGTGGACCGGATGCACACCGGCCCGCGGACCAAGTACAACCAGGAACTGTTCGCCCAGGGCGTCGGCAACGCGGCCTCCGGCCTGGTCGGCGCCATGCCGCTGACCGCGGTGATCGTGCGCAGCGCGGCCAACGTGAACGCGGGCGCCAAGACCAAGCTCTCCCGCATCCTGCACGGTGTCTGGCTGCTCGGCTTCGGTCTGCTGCTGCCCGGTCTGCTGGGCCTCATCCCGATCGCCGTGCTCGCCGGTGTGCTGCTGCACGCGGGCTGGAAGCTCTTCAACCCGCCCGCGTTCGTCAAGATGTGGAAGACGGACCGCGGCGAGGGCATCGTCATGATCATCACGACGGCCGCCATCTTCTTCGCCAACCTGCTGGAGGGCGTGCTCGCCGGTCTCGCGGTCGCCGTGGTCCTGGTGGCGCTGCGGATGTCGCACATGAGCATCAAGGAGACCATCAAGGGTGACACCGGCCGGCTGGAGCTGCGCGGCAACGCGACCTTCCTGCGCCTGCCCCGGCTGATCGAGGCGCTGGAGGCCATCTCCCACCTGCCGCGGGTGCACGTCGACGCCACCAAGCTGTCGCACCTGGACCTCGCCTGCCGCAGTCAGATCGAGGAGTGGGGCGAGCAGCGCAAGAAGGCGGGCGCCCTGCACGTGGACGTGCGGTTGCCCGACGCCAAGGGCGCCAAAGACGCCGAGGACGTCGACGCGACCAGCGGGCTCGACGAGCCCGAGCTGAGCGGGACCCCCGACCAGCAGACCCCGGTGGAGGTCACCGCGGAGCTGCCCGGAAGCGGGAACGGGGTCGGAGCCGGCGTGGGCGAGAACGTCGGACCGGGCGCCCACCCGGGGACCCACCCGGCACCGTCCGCCTCGGACTTCACGGACACCCTGCCCCCGACGCACGAGCGCTCCCGGCCCTACCAGGAGGCCGCGTACCAGCACTCCACCGCCCAGGGCCAGCCGCACGCCCACCCCACGCACGCCGGCGGATACGCCCGCCCGCACCCCCAGCACACCCACCCCGGACACCACCCGCAGTACCACCCGGGGCAGGCGCACCCCACGCAGACCCAGCCGTACGCCACGCACCCGGGGCAGGTGCACCACCACCTGCACTACTCGCCCCCGCACTACCAGCCGTACCCGTACCCGCAGCAGGCCTACCCGCAGCAGCCGTACCCGGCCGGTCCGCAGTACCAGCCGCACGACACCACCGGCCAGCAGCCGGTCTACCCGGAGCCCGCTCCGGGCGCCTACTGGGACCCGAACGGCGAGTGGGCCGCCCCGACCCACGGCGAGGGGAGCCGGCGATGAAACCGAGGCTGACGGCCGACGAAGAAGACGGCCTGTTCCAGCTGCTCCGTTCCCTGCACACCTTCCTGACCGCCTGTCAGGACGAGGACTGCCCGGAGCTACGGCCCGACCTGAAGGCCGAGGGCTCGTCCCGCACCCTGCTGAACGGCATTCCGTCCCCCGCTGACCGCACGACGCACTCCCACGCGTACACCCGTTCCACCACCCCCCACCCGGTGCCCGCCCACCCCGCCGATCCGGACCGGGACCAGTCGGCCCGCTCGGCGCACCCCCACCACGGGGCGACCGCCCCGGGGGGACACCCGCACTGTGCCCGTGGTGCGCACCACTCCACCCCCGGGGCCGTTCGGCCCACCGCCGTGCCGGCGGCCCCGGGCGAGGACGCTGCGCACCCCACGGGCGCGGAGCGGTTCCTCACCGAGACCGCCGCCGGACCGGCCGCCACCGGTCCGGCGGCAACCGAGCCGGCGCCCACCGGCTCGGTCGGCCGGGCCGGCGAACACGGTGCGACCGGGTTGCCGACCCGGGACCGCGCCGGCGCCACCGCCCGGTTGGAGGCCCGCAGGGCAGCGGCGGAAGCCGAAGCCAAAGCGGCACGCGGGGGTTGAGCGGACCCTCCTCCGCTCACGTGCCCATCCCTGCCGGTCGGACACCGCCGACCGACCGGCCCGCGCCGGAGCCCCCCTTGGCCCATGGGGGCTCCGGCGCCCCTCTGTGTCCCCCCATCGCCGGGTCTTCCCCGACCCCGGGTTGGCGGGTTCCCCTCCCCGCTGACTGGTGGAGGGGTTTTCCCGTGCCCCCCCGTGCGACCCGCCACACCCGGCCTGACCTGGGGTTCAGCAGGTCAGGCCGCCGGGCTGAATCATGGTCAACTTTCGGCCAAGCCTGACGAACGGCCCGTGCGGCGCCCCCCTTGGGGCTCACCAGGAAAGTCATGCCCATGACGGTCACGCCAATAAGCGAACCAGCCATTTTGGCGCGTCTTCGCTCAACCATCTCGTTGACAGCTCAATGACGATCTTGCGATTCTCCGTGGCGATCACCGCAGTTTCACGTGTCATCAGGAGGTTCACCATGTCCATCAAGCGTCGGATCAAGGTCGCCGTGGCCGCCGGAGCGCTCGTCGCCGCCACCGCCACCCCCGCGTTCGCCGTCGTGCAGAACATCGGCGGAGGCATATGGGACCACGGCGCGGGCACCGCCAACGTCTGGTCGGACTATTACCACAAGGACAAGTGTCACGGCTCCACGTCCGTGGGCAAGACGATCCAGAGCGACGAGGCCGCCAAGGGCACCTGGTCCATGACCCAGGTCCAGGCCAAGCTCAGCGGCAACCAGACCTACTACCGCACCACCTGCTGATCCGTGGGGCCGGGCCGGGCACCCGGCCCCACGCGCAGTACGTCCGCCCGGGGGCACCGGACCGTTCCGCCGCGGCCGCCCCCCGGGCGGCACCTCTGCCCGCACACCGACCCGCGCACCCCCCTCACCCCCGCGCGCTCCCGCAGCGCGCCGACCTAGGCCATCGATGCTGCACCGAGGTATCAAGTTCGTCCACGCCGCCGTGCTGGCGTTCTCCGCGGTCCTCTCCTTCCTGGTCCTGCGCAGCATGGACGAGGACTGGGTGTTGGGCCACGACGCCGTCGTCTGGGTGACCGACGCCCCGGACTCGACCGCCGCGGCGGACGTCAACCGCACCGTGCGGGAGTTCTCCGCGACGCACCGCGCGACCGTCGGACGCGAGGTCCCCGACCTCAAGGAACCGTACGAGCGCCGGCACCTGTACCTCACCGGCGACGGCCCCCGCACCGACTGGCTGGCCGACGGGTACCCCGCGTTCAACCGCGGCTACGTCACCGAGACCCACCCCTTCGCGGAGTTGGGCCAGCGCGATCCGCGCGGCTTCTACTACGTGTTCGGCTCGGAGGACACCGCCGCCTCGCTCGCCCGGACGTTCAGCGAGCTGGGACTGCGCTCCACGGTCCACCAACCGCACTCCGTCGCGGAGTTGAACGCCACCCACGCGGACACCGCACTCCAGCGCTCCTTCCTGGTGGTCGCCCTCGCCGTGATCACGATGACCGGCGCCGGTGTCCTGCTCAACGCCAAGTCGTACGGGGTGCTGCGGCTCCAGGGCCTGTCGTTCGGCGCCCTCCTGCTGCGCGACCTACGGCAACTGGCACGGTTCTGGGTCCCGGCGCTCGCCGTGGTCACCGCCGTCGCCCTGGCCCTGCTCGGCCTCTACAACGGCCTGGCCTGGGCCGGCCGGTTCGCCCTGATCACCGCGGCAGTGGCGGCGGCCCTGAGCGCCGTCGCCCTCGCCGCCCACGCCGCCATGCTGTGGCTGACCTCCCAGACCGACGTCCTACGGGCGCTCAGGGGCGAGATCCCGTCCCGCGCCGCCACCGTCACGGCCTATCTGGTGCGCGTGCCCGCCCTGGTCCTCGCCCTCGGCATCGCCAGTTCCGTCGCCGTCGCCGGGCAGGACGTCCTCGACCGGCAGGACAGCAGCAAGGCGTACGCACGGATCGGCGACACCACCTCGCTCGGTCTCAACGGAAGCCTCGGCAGCGAGGAGGCGCTGGAGACCCTCGACCGGGAGGTCGGCAGTTGGCTGCGCCGGGCCGACCGGGACGGCCAGCTCCTCGTGGTCGGGCACCGGGACCTCCAGCGGTCGGCGCCCCGGGGCGGGATGCCGCGCGGGGACATCCTGCTCGTCAACGAGTCCTTCCTCGCCGAACAGCCCGTCCGCGACACCGGGGGCCGGCCCATCGAGGCGATCACCGGGGAACGCGACCGGGTGCGCCTGATCGTTCCCGAAGGGCTCGACCGGCGCGCCGATGACCTCGCCGCCCTGGTCCCCGGCCTGCTGAACCCGCGCGATCCGGACAAGGTCGCCCGGGCGCGACTGGACACCGTGCGCTCCGGAGCCGACCAGCGCGTGTTCACCTACAACCCGCGCGGCCAGTCGCACGCCGACGAGAACCCGGGCGCCGACGAGTCGTTCGTCACGGACCCCGTCCTGGTCGTCTTCCCGAACGGGTCGCCGTACCTGAGCGACAAGAGCTACACCGCCTACGCCTCCCAGCGGAGTGTCGTCTTCCACGACCCGCAGGACGTCACGGTCGGCGTCGAGCGCCACGGGCTGGAGGCGTACGTCACCGAGATGAGTCCCGTCGGGGAGAACGCCGCGCTCAAACTGCGGGAGCTGGTCGGGGAGTTCCGACTCCAGCTGTTCAACCTGGGCGTCGCCGTCGCGGTGTTGCTGATCACCGGGGTGGGGGTCTGCATCGTGCACTCCCGGAAGAACTCCCAGCGGATCTTCGCCCGGCACATCAACGGCTGGACGTTCGCCGCCACCCACCGCCCGATCCTGGTCGTCGAGGCGGCCCTGGCGGCGCTGCTGGCCGTCTGGTTCCCCCTCCAGGTGTGGCAGCGCAACCAGGACCTCGAACGGTACGCGGCGATGGGCATCCCCTCGCCCCGTCCGCCCGCCGAGGTCACCGCACTCGATCTGGGCGTCACCGGGGGACTCGTCGCGATCGAGGTCGCCGCCGTCCTGCTGGCCCTGGTCGTCTTCCACCGCCGCATCGTCAAGGAAGGAGCGACCGGGTCGTGACCCCCCGCCGTTCTGTTGCAAGCCCCCGCCGTGCTGGAGACGCCCCGTGATCGACATCGAGCTCCTGTCCAAGTCCCACGGTCCGCGCACCCTCTGGTCCGACCTCGGTTTCACCGTGGCGCGCGGCGAGATGCTGGCCCTGGTGGGCCCGAGCGGCTCCGGCAAGTCGACCCTGCTCAACTGCCTCGGCCTGCTCGACCGACCCACGTCCGGCGCCGTCCGCCACGAGGGACGCGACATCACGGGCTTCGGCCCGCGCGCCACCCGGCACTACCGGCGGGACGTCCTCGGCTACCTCTTCCAGAACTACGCGTTGATCGAGAACGCCACCGTCGCCGCCAACCTCGACGTGGCCGTGCGCCCGCGCCGCACCCGTGCCAAGGCCCCCACCACCGCGGAGGCGTTGGCACGGGTGGGCCTCGGCGGACGGGAGAAGGAGCAGGTGCACCGCCTCAGCGGCGGGGAGCAACAACGGGTGGCGCTGGCCCGACTCCTCGTCAAGCAGCCCGCCCTGGTCCTCGCGGACGAGCCGACGGGCGCCCTCGACCAGGACAACACCACGCTGGTCGTCGACATCCTACGCACCATGAGCGAAGGCGGCTGTGCGGTCGTCATCGCCACCCACGACGACGCGGTGCGCGACCGCTGTGACACCGTTCTCACGGTCGGTTCCGCCGTCCGTCCCTCACCAGTGAGAGAGAGGCAGTCCTCATCGTGAAAGCCCGCCGTACCTGGTTCGTCATCGTAGGAACCCTGGCCCTGGCCACCCTCGCGGTCTTCGCCGTCTTCGGTGAACGGACCGGCATCATCCTCGGCAGGATCGGCCTCGCGATCTTCTGATCCACCGTCAGGTCCCCCTGCCGGGCGGCGTTTCCCCCCAGGCCCCACCCGTCCGGGCCTGGGGAGAACCCCCTGCCGGATGGGCGGGCGCACCATACTGCGGGACGGGCACCCGCACTGACAGTGTTCCCGTCATGATCTCCCAACGGCTCCGCGGAAGACCCCTCGTCTCCAGCACGATCGCCCTGACCTGCGCCGTGTCCTTACTCGGCGGGACCGCGCACGCCGCCTCCGCCGCCGCCGCGCCGCCCGCCGCCGCGGCCGCGGCAACGGCCGGGCACCCCCACCACGCCGGACGCGGTTCGGTGGTCTCGGCGACGCTGGTGGCGCAGTGGGACGCCGACCGGGTCAGGGCGCACCTGGCGCAGGCGCACATCGAGGCCGACCAGGTCCGCCACGGGGTGCGGGCCCATCGGATCGTGTACCGCACGATCGACGTCACGGGGCGGCCCACCACCGCCAGTCAGCTGGTCGTGGTCCCCACCAACGGCGTGCGCGACCTGCCCGTGGTGTCCTGGCTGCACGGCACCACGGTGTTCCGCGGGGACGTGGCCTCGATGAACGAACGGTCCACGGACCGGGCCGCCGCCTTCCTGTTCGCCGGTGCGGGCCACGCCGTGTCCGCGCCGGACTACCTGGGCCTGGGCGAGGGCCCCGGCTTCCACCCGTACGGGCATCCCGAGGGGACCGTCAGCGCCGCGGTGGACGCGCTCCGAGCGACCCGGTCCTTCGTCCGGCGGGACGGCCGTGACCTCGAACGCCGGGTCCTCATCAGCGGTTTCTCCCAGGGCGGTCCGGCCACGATGATGCTCGGCCGGGCCCTGCACCGGGGCGCCGACCGCTACTTCCGGCCCGGCGCGCTGGCCCCGGTGGGCGGGCCGTTCGACCTCAGCGGCTTCGAGGCCGCCGCCGCGGACGACCGGGTCGTGCGCTCCTCGCTCTACCTCGCCTACTTCGCCACCGCGTGGCAGCGGATGTACGGGCTGTACGGCACGCCGAGCGAGGTGTTCCGCGCCCCGTACGACACGGTGGTGGAGACCCTGTTCGACGGCCACCACCGGTCGTCGGAGGTGGCCGCCGCGCTCCCGGCGACGTCGAGGGAACTGTTCACCCCGGAGTTCCTGGACCGGGTCCGCCACCCCACCGGGGAACTGCGGCGGCAACTGCGGGCCCTGGACACCACCTGCGACTGGCGCCCCGCCGTGCCCGTACGCATCTTCCACTCCCCCGACGACGCGGACGTCGCCTTCACCAACGCGGGGCACTGTAGCGGCCAGTTGACCGCGAACGGCGTCGAGCACGAGGTCGTGGAGGTGGCGGGCGACCACAACGGCAGCGTGCGCAGCGCCCTACCGCAGGTGGTCCGCGCCTTCGACGGGGCCGCCCCCTGATGCGGACGCCCCGGGCACGACCAGGGTGACGACGGTGGCCGTGCCCAGCGAGCCCCCGGTGGGTATGCGCCGGGTGCGGACCGGGTGGTCGCCGGCCAGTCGGCGCACCCCCTCGGCGGTCGGCTGCTCCCGGCCCCGGGTGAAGCGTATGAAGCTCACCCGGGTGCCGGGCGCCGGGTCCAGTCGCCGGTACTGCCCGTAGGTGACGGCGTCGCACCGCGCGTACCAGCCGTTCTCCGGCTCGTACGCGGTGACCAGCAGACACCGTTCGCCCGGCGCGGCGGCCAGTGCACGGGCCACTGGCACGGTGGAACGGTGCTGGTCCATCGGCCCGGGCACGGCTCCGTGGGCCACCACGTGGACCGTGCCGAGCAGGGTGAGCAGCGCCATGCCGGCGGTGGCCGTCAGCACGGGCACGGCCCGGACCGCGAGGGCGCCCCTGAGGGTCTGCACCCCCAGCACGGTGAGCAGCACCACCGGCAGGTAGACGAAGCGGGGTTCGCCGTCGGTGGCCAGGCCGAGCACCAGGAACGTCAGGGCGGACGCGGAGCCCAGGAACACGGTGCGTCGGTCGCGGTCGGCGGGGTCGCCGGCCCTGGTCCGGCGCACGGCCGCGACCAGTGCGACCAGTCCGATGCCGAGGAAGAGACCGCCGAGGTCACCGGCCAGCCGGTACGGGAGGATGGCGAGGTAGTACACCAGACCGTCGCCGATGAACGTCCGCTCCGCCTGCTCGGTGGCCCAGGTGAGCAGCCCCAGGGGGGAGCCGGTGAGCCGGACGGCCTGGACGAGGTGCGGCACGGTGCCGAGCAGGACGAGCGCACCGACGACTGCGAGCCGGCGGCCCTGCGCCGCCCAGGCGCGCGGACCGTAGGCGAACAGGGCGCCCAGGGCGATGGCGAGCAGGTTGCCCACCACCCCGTAGCGCAGGTAGAAGGCCGCCAGCACGACCGGGGGCAGCGCCCACAGGGCACGCGAGCCGGGCTTCTCCTGGACCCGGACGAGGATCCACACGACCACGACGAGCAGCCCCGTCGCCCCTATGTCGGTGAGGTACTGGGGCAACCGCCGCAGGAAGCCGAGCCCGCCCAGCAGCAGGAGCACCACGAGCGCCGACTGTCGGGGAGAGGTCCAGTGGGCGACGACCAGGTACGTCACCGTGACGGTCGCCAGGGCCAGCAGCAGCCCGACGACCCGCAGCGCCCCCACGTCCTCGTGGACGCGCAGGGCGAAGCTGCCGAGGAGCGGGAGCAACGGCGGCCGGTAGGGACCCCAGCCGGCGGCGGGCGTGCCGGCGCCCGACCAGGAACGCGCCCGGTTCCCGTAGACGGACTCCTCGTGGCCGATCAGGGATTCGTGGTCCTGGAGCACCGCCCAGGCGCCCGCGGTGAGGACCAGCAGTCCCGCGAGGAGGGCGCCGGACGGAACCCGCGGGGCAGCGCAGGGCCCCGGGTCCGCCGGATCGGCGGGCGGTCGGCGCGACGGTCGGCCGCCCCACCACAGCAGGGGCCCGGCGAGCAGCAGGAACGGCCAGGGCTGCCAGCCCGGCAACCAGCCACCGGCACCGGCGGCGATGGCGAGCTGTTGCAGTACGGCGACGGCGGCCAGGAGCAGCCCGGCCCGCCAGGCCCACGGGCGTTGCGGGGTGAACGGTGAGCGGGGGGTCGCACGCATCGGGGCGGTCCTCCTGGCAGGTCGGCGTCGGTCACGGGGTCCGCTCGAACCCACGAGCGTACGGCCCGGGGCGTAGAGCCTTGACATCAACCGGAGTTGAGGTTCGAGACTGCCGGCATGGACGAGACGGACGAGCGGGACGTCAGAAGGCTGCTTGCCGAGTACACCGAGCTCTGGATCCGGCACAGGATGGAGGAATGGGGCGAACTCTTCACCGAGGAGTCGGACTTCATCACCCACCGCGGCATCCGGTGGACCTCGCGGCAGCAGAACGTGGTGGGGCACCAGGACGTCCCCGAGGTCGTCCTCGCCCAGAAAGAGAACTACGCGCAGGAGGTCGTCAGCATCCGGAGCATCACCCCGGACGTCGCCCTGGTGCACACGGCCTGGACCTGGCCGGGCCTGCGCCTACCGTCCGCTGACGCGCCCGAGGACCGGCGGGGGCTGGTCACCCTGGTCCTGGTGAGGCAGCGGACCGGCAGGTGGCTGATCCGCGCGGCCCACAACACGCGCCAGGACGGGCTCGACCCGGGCGGGGCGGCCGGACCCGTCCTGGCGCACCCGCGGGGCTAGAGTCGGGGCATGCCGACGCACGCACGCGCCCGCCTCCTGGCCGCCGCCGAAGAGCTGTTCTACGCGGAGGGCGTCCGCGCGGTCGGGGTCGAGCGGCTCCTCTCCGCCTCCGGCGTGGGACGGGCCTCCTTCTACCGGCACTTCGCGGGCAAGGACGAACTGGTCGTCGCCGTGGTCCAGGGGTACGGCGTCCGGTTCCTCGACTCGCTCTCCCGGGACGTCGCGGCCCGCGGCGGCCACCCGCTGGCCGTCTTCGACGCGCTGGCCGACCGCTTCGCACGGGACGACTACCGGGGGTGCGCGGCGATCAACACGATCATCGAGAGCGCGGACCCGGAGAGCGCCGCGCACCGGGTGGCCGCCGCCCACAAGGACGACGTGGCCCGCTACCTGGCCGGACTGCTCACCGCGGCGGGCGCCCCCCGTCCCGCCGAACTCGCCGACCAGTTCCTGCTGCTGGTCGACGGGGCGATAGTGACGGCACAACGCGAACGCGACGCCCGCGCCGCGCACCGGGCCCGGACCATCGCCGCGGCCCTGCTGCCCGCGGAGCGGCCTGACTCCGCGGGCTAGTCAGCCGTCCCGCAGCGGACGGCCTACGCGCTGCGCTTGCGGGGCGCGGCGGACTTCTTGCCGGTCGCCGCACCGGTCTTCGCAGCCGTGGCCGTCCCCTTCTTCGCCTTCGCGGCGGTCTTCGCGGCGGTCTTCGTCTCCTTCTTCGGGGCCTTCTTGGCTGCCTTCTTCGCTGCCGGACCGGACGCCCCCTTCGCCGCCGGACCGGTGGTCTTCTTCGCGGCCGGGCCGGTCGACTTCTTCGCGGACGCCTTGCGGGGTGTGGCCCCGGGCTTCTTCCGGGCCGCTTCGACCGAGCGTTCCAGGATCGCCGCGAGATCGATGACGTCCGCCCCCGCCGGCTCCTGCGGCCGGCTCGACGCGGGGAGTTCACCGGCGAGCTTCGCGGTGATCAGCTCGTCCAGCGCGGTGCGGTACTCGTCGTGGACGGAGTCCGGGTCGATCTCGCCCAGCGTGTCCATCAGGGCGTCCGCGAGGTCCAGTTCGGCGTCCTTGACGGTGACCCGGCCCTCGGGTGCGACGTGGTCCGTGGAGCGGATCTCGTCGGGCCACAGCAGCGCGTGCAGACACAGCACCTCGCCCACGACCCGGAGCATCGCCAACCGCTCGCGGCCCCGCAGGGCGAACTTCGTCAGGGCGACGTTCCCGGTCCGCTGGAGGGCCTCGCGCAGCAGCACGTACGGCTTGGCCGCGTCCGCTCCGTTCACCGCCAGGTAGTACGCGGCGTCCATCTGGAGGGGGTCGATCCGGTCGGCCGGCAGCACCGCCACGACCTCGATGGTCTTGGTGGTGCGCAGCGGCAGGGACGCGAGGTCCTCGTCGGTGACGGTGACGACGGTGCCGTCCGGCATCTCGTAGCCGCGGACGGTGTCGGCGGCGGCGACCTCCTCGTCCTCCAGTTCGCACACCTTGCGGTAGCGGACGCGGCCGCCGTCCGCGGTGTGGATCTGCCGGAAGGACACCGCGCGGTTCTCGGTGGCGCTCATCAGCTTGACGGGGATGCTGACCAGTCCGAAGGCGAGGGAGCCGTTCCAGATCGAGCGCACGTCCGCCGCCTTCCGCAGGGCCGAGGGCCATCCACCGTGTCCGGTATCTGGCGATTCATGGCAGTCTCATCGTATGACGCCGATCACGGAGGTGGAGGGGCGGCGGCTGTCGCTGAGCAACCTCGACAAGGTGCTGTACCCGGACACCGGCTTCACCAAGGGGCAGCTCCTGCACTACTACGCCACCACCGCGGGGCCGGTGCTCGCCCAGCTCAGGGACCGTCCGGTGTCGTTCCTGCGGTACCCGGACGGACCGGGCGGCCAGCGGTTCGTCAGCAAGAACGTGCCGCCGGGCACCCCCGCGTGGGTGCGGACCGCCGAGGTCCCCCATGCGGACGGCGCCCAGCGGCAGGTGGTCGTCCAGGACCTCGCCTCGCTGATGTGGGCGGCGAACCTGGTGACCGAGTTCCACACCCCGCAGTGGCGGGACGGCGCGTACGCCCGCGCGGACCGGCTGGTCCTCGATCTCGATCCGGGGCCGCCGGCGACCGTGGTGGAGTGCTGCACGGTCGCCCGGTGGCTGCGGGAACGGCTGGCCGCCGACGGGCTCGACGCCTTCGTGAAGACCTCCGGGGCGAAGGGGCTGCACCTGCTCGTGGCCCTGCGTCCGACGCCGTCCGCCGAGGTCAGCGCGTACGCGAAGCGACTCGCACTGGACGCCGAGCGCGCGCTGCCCGCCCTGGTCACCCATCGGATGACCCGGAGTCTGCGGCCCGGCAAGGTGTTCGTGGACTTCAGCCAGAACGCCGCCGCCAAGACGACGGCCGCCCCGTACACGGTGCGCGCCCAGTCGGAGCCGACCGTGTCGGCACCGCTGACCTGGGCGGAGACCGAGGCGTGCCGCGCTCCGGAACACCTGCTCGTCCGGGCCGACGACATCGCCGGACGGCTGGAGCGGTACGGGGACCTGCTGGAGCCGCTGTACGACCCGGCACGGGCCGGCGAACTCCCCCGGAGTGAGAACCCGGGTCAGAGGTGACGCCAGAGGGTCCGGTCGCGGGCGGCCGCGTACAGGGCCGCCACCTCCGTCGGCTTCAGGACGCCGCCCTCCCGGGCCAGCACGGCCAGTTCCCCGTCCCGCAGCACCCGTACGCCCCGGTCGGCCGGCGCCCCGGTGACGGCCGAGGCCCCGCAGGGCGCCAGGACGGGGGTGACGTGCGTGGTCAGTGCCTGCGCGGCGCGCTCGGCGAGCGAGCGGACGGTGCCCAGCAGCGGGCGGGGCGTCGACCTGCCCACCGTCACCTCGGGGTCGGCGATGCGCACCCGGCGCCCCCGGGCCGGCACCGCGCACACCACGAAGGGTCCCGCGGGGCCGATCGCCAGATGCGGGATGCGGTCCCCGCCGGGCAGCGGCACCGAGTGCAGGACGTGCCAGCCGCCGGGCTCCAGCGCCTCCAGGGCGGCGCCCGTGGACTCCTCGGCGGCGAGGGCCGCGCGGCGCGGGTCCGCGCGCAGTCGGCGGGGCGGGTCCGGGTCGCGTTCCAGGGCGATGCGCAGGGCCTCGCCGGGCCGGTTCGGGGCGAGGTCGTCGTCCGGGTGCAGGGCGAGCCGCGCCAGGTCGCCGGCGGTGGGCACGGGCGGCGGACCGATCGTGACCCGTCCGTAGAGGTGCGGGTCCAGCGCGGCGAGCACCGCATCCGTGTCGGGGGTGCTCAGTACGGTCACCCGGGCGTCCTCGCGGTCGTACCAGGCGAGGGTCCGGCCGCTCGGCGCGGTGACGCGGAGCAGTTCCCGGCCGTGTCGCCGGGCGGGCACCACGCACAGTCCGGTCATGGGACCACCCCCGTGCCCCATGGGAGCAGGTGGGCGTCGGGGCCCGCAAGGAACGACCGTCCGGGGCCACGGGAACCGGCCAGGTCGGGGGCGTGCAACGGTCCGCCCGCCGCGCACCGGGGGGAGTGCGACCCCGGACGGGGGACCCGGGTGCGCACGGGGGAGCCATGGTGCGGGCGGGCGGGCGGGTGCGTGGGGGGGGGAGGGTGGCAGCGGGCGGTCGGGGTGGGAGGAATGTCCTCGCTTAGGGGGTTCGGGAGCGGGTCCCGTACCGTTGCCGGCTGAAGGAGTGAGTCCCCGTACGCCCGCAGGAGTGCGCACCGTGTTCCACCGCCCAGCCCCCCGGCCCCGCGCGGCCCGGCTGGCGGGTGCCCTGGGACTGGCCGGACTGCTGCTGGCCGGATGCGGCAACCCCGGTGATCTGAGGAGCGCGGGCCCCACGCCGACCGCCGTGGCCCCGGCCGAGCTGTGGCCGGATCTCCCCCCTGCCTCGGCCCCCGCGTACGACTACGGGGAGGCCGCGACCGAGACGGTGGAGGACGTGTCGGTGCCGGGCGGCGACCTCCGACGGCTCGACCCGGTCGCCTTCCTCAAGGCGCAGGCCACCGAACACCCGGGCACCTTCACCGGTCCGCTCGGCCTGGACGAGGAGACCGCCGAGCGGATCGCGCGGTGCGGGCGCGGCGCGGCCGGGACCGCGGGCTGCCCGGTGCTGAAGGCGCAGTACCGGGACCTGACGGGCGACGGCCGCGAGGAGGCGATCATCGGCATCCGGCTCCCGAACGGCCAGTTGGCGATCCGGGTCCTCACCCAGGACGAGGGGAAGCTGATCCAAGTCATGTCCACCTCCGACGCGATGACCGGGGTGGAGATCGCGGGCCGGGACCTGGTGCTCCGCGCGGTGTCCGGCATCCCGGGTTACGAGTACCGGACCGTCTGGTCCTGGGACCGGCACCAGCGGGCGATGCTGCCGACCAAGGACGAGTTCCTGCGGGTGGACGGGACGGCGAAGTCCCCCGCGGCCCGCCCCCGGGCCACCGCACCACCGTCCGGGAGCACCCCGTGACCGCGTCGCCGCCCCGGACCGGGCGCCGAACCGGGCCCCGGACCGGGCGCGGGCCGCTGCGGCGGCTGCGCTCGTGGACGGCGTCCCTGCCCTGGAAGGCGGGGGCGTTCATCGCGGTGATGTGCTGCGCCCTCGCCGCGCTGTTGGGCGTACTGGTGCACACCTCGGTGACCCACCAGACGGTCGGCCAGGCCCGGGAGCGCGCACTGACCCGGCTCACCGACGCGACCCGGGCGTTCGAGGACGGTGACCTGCTCGGCCCCGGCGCCGCGGTGGACCCGCCGGACCTGCCGCGTTCGCTGCGGCGGCTGGCGCTGGACGGGGAGCGCGGCACCATGGTCGGCGACCGTTCGCCGCGGCCCACCATGTGGGCGGCGGGCCCCGCCGACGACGACCGGGTCATCGCGGTGGCCGTCGACTACTCGCAGGGCGTGCGGACGATCGCCGGTCTCGACCGGGCGATCCTCGGTTCGTCCGCCCTGGCCATCGGGGCGACCCTGCTGGTCGGGGCGTTCGCGGTGACCCGGGTGACCCGACGGCTGCACGCGACCGCCCGGGTGGCGCGACGGATCAGCGCCGGGGACCTCGACGCACGGGTCAACGACCCCCGAACGAAGGACCCGCGGCGGGCGCCGGACGAGGTG
Source organism: Streptomyces sp. NPDC005955 (assembly GCF_042871255.1). NCBI lineage: Bacteria > Bacillati > Actinomycetota > Actinomycetes > Kitasatosporales > Streptomycetaceae > Streptomyces > Streptomyces sp. NPDC005955. The sequence continues at coordinate 61,556 of NZ_JBIAIF010000001.1, forward strand.
GCGGCCGTGGCTTCCGCGCTGGACTCCATGGCGTCCTCGCTCCAGGGCAAGCTGGAGAGCGAACGACGGTTCACGGCGGACGTGGCGCACGAGCTGCGGACCCCGCTCACCGGACTGCACGCGGCGGCCGAACTGCTCCCGCCGGGCCGCCCCACCGAGTTGGTGCGGGACCGGGTGGCGGCGCTGCGGACCCTGACCGAGGACCTGTTGGAGATCTCCCGGCTGGAGTCGGGCGGTGAGCGGCCGGACCTCGACGAGCACCGGATCGGCCCGCTGGCCGAGCGGGTCGCCCGGGCCGCCGGCGCGCAGCCGGTGATCGTCCGTGACCTGTGCGTGGAGACGGACCGCCGCCGGCTGGAACGGGTGCTCGGCAACCTGGTGGCGAACGCGGTGACCCACGGCCGGGGCCCCGTGACGGTCACGGTCGACGGACCGGAGATCACCGTCCGGGACCGCGGCGACGGCTTCCCCGACTACCTGGTCCAGCACGGGCCGCAGCGGTTCCGCACCGACGGCGGTTCCAAGGGCCACGGGCTGGGGCTCACCATCGCCCTCGGCCAGGCGACGGCGCTGGGGGCCCGGCTCACCTTCACCAACGCCCCGCCGCCCGAGGGCGGCGCGGTGGCGACCCTGACCCTGCCGGGCGGCTGACGCCCCCGCGGGGCCCACCCGATGGCGGTACGCAGCGCGCGGGCCCGCACCCCCGCTCCTAGGGTGAAACCGGCACGGACCCCCCACCCTCCCAGCCCAGGAGCCCTCATGAGCCCACGCCTGCGCACCGCGGCGATAGCCACCGCCGCGACCGCCCTCGCCCTCGCCGCCGCAGTCACCCCCGCCACCGCCGCACCGGTCACCCCCGCCGGGAACGACCAGGACCACCACCAGCACTACAAGGGCCGGGTCGTCGCCCACGGCGGACTGCTGCTGCGCGACTCCCCCACCCGGGGCAGCCGCGTCCTGCGCAAGGAGCACTACGGCGCGATCGTCAGCATCTACTGCAAGACCCGCGGCGACCACGTGGAGGGCAACCCCCTCTGGTACCTCCTCACGGACGGCACCTGGGCCTGGGGCGCGGCCCACTACATCGACAACATCGGGAAAGTGCCGCACTACTGCTGAATACCCCGCATAACGGGACATCTTCCATACGACTTGCTACGTTCCCGGCATGACCGGAACGGCAGCGCAGGCCCCGCCCACCGGCCGGGCGCCCGCCGTCCGCCGCCCGGGGGGGCGCGGCACCGAACTCGCCCTGCTGGTCCCCGCGGTCCTGCTGGTCCTCCTCGGCTACTGCGCCGCGGGGCTCGGCAGGACCGGTGCCGTACCGCCCGGCGTCGCCGGCTACGGCGCCGGACTGGGGGCGCTCGCCCTGCTCGCCCACGGCGCGGTCCGGCTGCGCGCCCGGCACGCCGACCCGCTGCTGCTGCCGATCGCGGTGCTCCTCAACGGCATCGGCCTGGTCCTCATCTACCGGCTGGACCTGGAGACCCCCGGCGACCGCGCGGCCCCCGCCCAGCTGGTGTGGTCGGCCCTCGGCATCGGACTGTTCACCCTGGTCGTCCTGGCCCTGCGCGACCACCGCGTCCTCCAGCGCTACGCCTACCTCTCGATGGCCGCCGCCCTGGTCCTGATGGTCGTCCCGATCTTCTTCCCGGCCGTGAACGGCGCCCGCATCTGGATCAGGGCCGGCGGCTTCTCCATCCAGCCCGGCGAGTTCGCGAAGGTCCTGCTGGCGCTGTTCTTCGCCAGCTACCTCGCCGCCAACCGGCACGCCCTCGCGTACACCGGACGGCGGCTGTGGCGGCTCACCCTGCCGACCGGCCGGGTGCTGGGACCGATCGTCGCCGTCTGGGCGCTGAGCGTCCTGGTGCTGGTCCTCGAACGCGACCTCGGCACCTCCCTGCTGTTCTTCTTCCTGTTCGTGATCCTGCTGTACGTGGCCACCGGCCGGACCGGCTGGATCGCGGTCGGGCTGCTGCTCGCCGCGGCGGGCGCGACGGCGGTCGGCTGGCTGGAACCGCACGTGCACACCCGCGTCCAGGACTGGCTGCACCCCTTCGCCTCGATCGAAGCGGGCCAGGGCCCCAACCAACTCGCCCAGTCGCTGTTCGCCTTCGCCGCCGGCGGGCTCCTGGGCACCGGGCTCGGGCTCGGCGACTCGATCCTGATCGGCTTCGCCGCGAAGTCGGACTTCATCCTCGCCACCGCCGGCGAGGAGCTGGGGCTCGCCGGGCTCTCGGCCCTGTTCCTGCTGTACGCGCTGCTGGTGGAGCGGGGGTTCAGGACCGGACTCGCCCTGCGGGACCCGTTCGGTCAGCTGCTCGCGGTGGGCCTCGCCTCGATCGTGGCGCTCCAGTCCTTCGTGATCGCAGGCGGGGTGACCGGGCTGATCCCGCTCACCGGCATGGTGATGCCGTTCCTCGCGCAGGGCGGTTCCTCCGTGGTGACCAACTGGATCATCGTCGCCCTGCTGATCCGCCTCAGCGACTCGGCCCGCCGCCCCGACCCGCAGGAGCCACCCCGGTGACGGCCGCCCCCCAACGAGCACCGCGCACCCCGCGCACTCCGCGCACCCCGCGCAGCATGGACCGCTGCACCCGCCACGCGGCCCTCGTCTGTCTGTTGCTGCTCGCCGCCCTGCTGGCGAACGCGGCCCGCGTCCAACTCTTCCGGGCGGGCGCGCTGAACGAGGACCCGGCCAACCGCCGCGGCGCCATCGACCGCTACGCCGAGCCCCGCGGCGAGATCGTGGTGGACGGACGGTCCGTCACCGGCTCCGAGGACACCCACGAACACCTGCGCTACGAACGCGTCTACCGGGACGGCCCCCTGTGGGCGCCCGTGACGGGCTTCTCCTCCCAGGTGTACGGGACGAGCCTCCTGGAGGCCGCGGAGGACCCGCTCCTGTCGGGCACCGATCCGATGCTGGCCCCGCTTCCGCTCTGGCACGAGCTGACCCGTTCGCGCAGCCGGGGCGGCCGGGTCGTCACGACCCTCGACGGCTCCGCGCAACGGGCCGCGTACGCGGGGCTGGCGGGGCGCAAGGGCGCGGTCGCCGCCCTGGACCCGTCGACGGGCCGCGTGCTGGCCCTGGTGTCCTCGCCCTCGTACGACCCGGGCGTGCTCTCCGGCACGGGCCGGGCGGTCGAGCAGGCGTGGCGCCGGCTCAACGCCTCCCCGGAGCAACCCATGCTCAACCGCGCGGTCCGCCAGACCTACCCGCCGGGCTCCACCTTCAAGGTGGTCACCGCGGCGGCGGCCCTGGAGTCCGGCACGGTGGGCGACCTGGACGAGCCGACGGACTCCCCCGACCCGTACCGGCTGCCGGGCACCACGACGACGCTGAGCAACGAGGTCGACGGCTGTGCGGACGCCACCTTGCGCTACGCGTTCACCTGGTCCTGCAACACGGTCTTCGCGAAGCTCGGCACCCGGGTGGGGTTGACCGGGATGACGGGCGCGGCCCGGGACTTCGGCTTCAACGAACCGGGGCTGCGCATCCCGTTCGCGGTGGCGCCCAGCACCTTCGACCGCCACATGGACCGGGCGCAGCTCGCGCTGTCGTCGGTCGGCCAGTTCGACACCCGCGCGACTCCGCTCCAGATGGCGATGGTCGCGGCGGCGGTCGCAGGCGGCGGCACCGTGCGGTCCCCGTACCTGGTCGAGCGGACCACCACCGACGACGGCACCCCGGTGCGCACGGCCCCGCCCCGCGATTCCCGGCAGGCGATGGCCCCGCGTACCGCCGCGCAGCTGCGGGAGCTGATGACGGGGGTCGTCGAGGAGGGCACGGGGGGACGGGCGGCGATCCCCGGGGCGACGGTCGGCGGCAAGACCGGCACCGCGCAGCACGGCGTCGGCAACACGGGCGTCCCGTACGCCTGGTTCATCTCCTGGGCCCAGGCGGACGGCGCTGCGCAGCCGGCGGTCGCGGTCGCGGTGGTCGTGGAGGACGCCTCGGCGGTGCGCGGCGAGATCAGCGGCGGCGGCGACGCGGCGCCGATCGCCCGGGACGTGATGCGGTCGGTGCTGTCCGCCCGGGCCGCGGAGCTCGACTAGCCGGAGCCGTCCGGGCGGCGCGGGTGGAGGGTGGTGAGGTCGATGTCGACCGGGAACGGGACCGTGAGGTCCAGCTTGTCGTGGTGGATGCCGGTGAGGGCGTACGTGCTGGTCGCCGGGTCCAGCTCGTAGACGTAGACGACGGGCAGCCCGTCGTTCTCCTCCACCCGCCAGTAGTGCGCGATGCCCGCCCGCGCGTACTTACGGGGCTTGACCTCCCGGTCACGCTCCACGGAGTCCCGGGAGACCACCTCCACGGCGAGGAGGATGTCCTCCGGCTTGAACCAGGTCTGTGCCGGTCCCGTGTCCGCGTCCACGGGTACCACGATGACGTCCGGCTCAGGCCGGTTCGTCGCGTCCAGCACCATGGTCATCTCCCGGATCGCCTCCAAGTGGGGCGGTGCCTGGGCGATCAACTCATTCTCCAACAACCGCACCATGCGGACGTGGAATCGGGTCTGCGGACTCACGAAGACGAGGCTCCCGTCGATCAGCTCCGTGTGCGGAGGAAGATTCGGAAGCTCGTCGAGGTCGTCCGCCGTCCAACCACCGGCCGGCGGGCGTGGCCACTGGTACTGCTCGTCCACCCCGTAGTCGCGTTCAGCGCTCATGATCGCTCCCATGGGTCGGAGTCTGGCTGATGGGGCAAGCGTACCCAGCGGATACCGGGGGCGATCAGCCAATCGGGTGAATCCCCCGGCCCCGCACCGGCCCCGGCACCCGCCCCGGTCAGGGCGTCGTGACGTCCGTGAGCCAGCCCGGCAGGGCCTCCCGGCGTTTCAGCCAGGCTTCCGACACGCTGGCCGTGCCGGTGCGGGCGCCGACGATGCCCGCGGTGATCGCGCACGTGGTGTCGACGTCCCCCAGGCCCTCCGCCGTGGCCCAGAGCGCGGCGACCAGGTCGTCGGGGTGCCGGGCGGCGGTCCACACGGCGAACGGGACGGTGTCGTCGGCACGGACCCGCTGCCCGCTGCCCAGCTCGTCGGCCGCCCGCCACGGCTCGGTGGCGAAGGACAACCGGTCGGCCGCGAGGAGTCCGTCCCGCACCGCGCCCGGCGGAGTGGCCTCGGCGACCGCGGCGACGCTGAGCCGGGCCCGGGCCGCGAGCGCCGCGGCGACCGCGACCGCCACGGCACCCGCGACGGCCTCGGGGTGGGCGTGGGTGACCCGCGCCGACAGTTCGGCCTGCGCGGCGACGCGTTCGAGGTCGTCCGAGAACCAGGCGCCGAGCGGCGCGACCCGCATCGCCGCGCCGTTGCCGAGGCTGCCCTGACCGTCGAAGAGCGCGCCGGCCGACTCGTGCCACGCCTCGGGCCGCTCGGCGTGCCGGGGCAGCAGTTCGTGCATCCCGGCCCCGTACCCGCGGCCGGGGTCCGCCGCGTAGCCCCGGCCGAAGGCGTCGGCGAGCGCCACCGGGTCGATCTCGCCGTGCTGTTCGAGGCAGCGCAGCACCGCGAGGGCCATCGCGGTGTCATCGGTCCAGCGCCACTCCTTCTCGCGCGGCATGCGGCGGCTACGGATCTCCGACACGGCCTGCTCCCGCTCCCGGAACAGCGGGAACCAACGCTCGCCGAACGCGTCGCCCAGGGCGAGCGCGTCGATGCTGTCGTGTGCGGCGGCGCGGCGGTCCGCGGGGGCCAGGGCTTCGTTCATGGCGTCATGGTGCCAGCTGATCACCGTGCTGACCCGCTCCTTTGCCCGGCTTTCCGTAAGCCTTGCCGACACCTGGCCGTCGGATTCCCTTTCCCTGGGCGTCATGAGCGTCCCCGGTGGTCGGGCGGTCACGGGTGGTGAGGCCCGGGCGCCGCTGCCGGAGCCCGCGGGGCGGCCGGGTCGCGGTCCCGGTCCACCGGCCCGGACCCGCCGGGTGCGACACTGCCTGACGTGCGCAGCGAAGACACCCTGTTCGTCGGCGGCCCCCTGGACGGCCGGGTCATCCCGGTGCTGGTGGGGCCGACCGGTCATCCCCCGAAGGTCTACCAGGTGCCCGTCCCGGGCCCGGACGGCGAACCCCCGACCGTCCTCGTCTACCGCCGGGTGTCCGTCCAGGCCGGCCGCCGGCTGGTGCTCCACCGCGGCTGGAAGTACGAGTACGACCCCGAGGGCGGACCGGTGGGCCCGCGCTGGCCGTGGAGCAAGCCGCGACGGGGGCCGGGTACCGACTCCGGGTGACGGCACTGCTCCGTTCCGCCCACCCCGGCGCGCGGTCCGGCGGCCCGGCCCCCAGGCTCCCCCTGCGGGCCGCACGGGGCGCCCCGCGGGCGGAGGTGACGCCATGTCAGACGTTTCGACACACCGGGCATACCGGGCGACCCGGGCGGCGGTGGCCGCGCTCGTGGTGGCGGCCCTGTCCGCCCCGGTGACCGCGGAGGCGGCGCCCGCCCCGCCGGACCGCCCGGTCTCCGCACTGCTGACGGACCTTCAGCGGCTGTACCGCGAGGCGGGCGAGGCCACCGACCGCTTCAACGCCACCGAGGAGGAGCTGGAGCGGCGCCGCCACGAGGTCGGCACCGTCCAGGCCCGGCTGGCGCGGGCCCGCGGCGAACTCCACGCGAGCCGCGGCACCGCCGGGCGGCTGGCCCGCAGCCAGTACCGGGCCAGCGGCTCGCTCTCCCCGTACCTGCGGCTGCTGACGGCCCGTGACCCGGACCGGCTGCTCGCCGAGAAGCGCGTCCTGGGCCGGGCCGCCCGGCACTGGGTGGCGGCGGTCGACGAGCTCACCGCCGACGAGCGCACGGCCGCGGTCCTCGCCGGTCGGGCCCGGGCCGCCCTGGACGAACAGCAGACCCTCGCCGACCGCCGGGAGGACGCCCGGGACGCGGTCGAGGGACGGCTCGACGAGGTCGAGGAACTGCTCGCCTCCCTCACGGCCGCACAACTCGCCGCACTGGAGCGGCTGGAGGCGGCGACGACCGCCGAGGCCCAGAGCGACTTCCTCGCCTCGGGAGCGCTGGGCGGCTCCCCGGCCGCGCGGACGCCCACCGCGGGCGGGGCCGCCGCCGTGCGGTTCGCGGTGGCGCAACTCGGCAAGCCGTACGCGTGGGGTGCCGAGGGGCCCGCGTCCTTCGACTGTTCGGGGCTCACCTCGCGCGCCTGGGAGGCGGCGGGCGCCACGGTGCCGCGGACCAGCCAGGAGCAGTGGCGTCAGCTGCGGCGCGTCCCGCTGGACGCACTGCGCCCGGGCGACCTGGTCGTGTACTTCCCCGGCGCCACCCATGTCGCGCTCTACCTCGGTGACGGCCAGGTGGTGCACGCGCCCCGGCCCGGTGCCCGGGTGAAGGTCTCCCCCGTGGCGGCGAACCCGGTGCTCGGCGCGGTCCGTCCGGACCCGGCCGCCGAGCCGCTGGCCTCCTACGCGCCCCCGGAGCTGCCCGAGGGCGCGCGCGACGGCTCGGACACCGGGTACGGGGCGAGCACCCCGCCCGGGCCCTGAGGCGTCCGGACCCGGAGGGTCAGGCACCGACCTCCGCGAGGTAGGCGTTCGCCTTGTCCGGGTCGTAGAAGAAGCCCTCGAAGTCGGCCGGGTCGTTGAACCCGTTGGCGAACCGGTCGGCCACCGGCTGGAGCCCGCCCGCCGCGCCGATCAGGTTCAACACGTGCTCCGGCGGCGGCGCCAGCATCGTGTTGGTCCAGCGGGTGACGTGCTGCGCGCTCTCCCAGTACCGGTCGAAGGTGGCCTGCATCCACGTCTCGTCGAACGCGGCGTCCCCGTGCGACACGATCGCGTCGAGGTAGGCCGCGGCGCACTTGGACGCCGAGTTGGAACCCTGTCCGGTGATCGGGTCGTTGGCGACGACCACGTCCGCGACGCCGAGCACGGCGCCCCCGCCGGGCAGCCGTCCGACGGGGCGGCGCACCGTCGGGGCGTACCGGCCGGCCAGGGTGGCGCCGGCGTCCGTCAGTTCCACCCCGGTGGCGCGCGCGTACTCCCAGGGGGTGAAGCGTTCCATCAGCTCCAGGGTGAGCGCCAGGTGCTCCGCGGGGTCCCGCACGCCCCGGAACACGTCGAGCGGGCCGCCCGGCACGCCCTCCCAGAAGAGGATGTCCGCCCGGCCCGAGGTGGTGAGCGTCGGCATCACGAACAGTTCGCCGACCCCGGGCACCAGGTTGCAGCGCACCGCGTCGTAGTCGGGGTGCTCGGGGCGCGGCCCGAGGCCGTGCACGTAGGCGACGGACAGCGCCCGCTGGGGCTCGCCGTAGGGGGAACGCGCGGGGTCCCGCTCGAACATCGAGACGAGTTCGCCCTTGCCCGCTGACACGAGTACGAGGTCGTAGGTGCGGGCGAAGTAGTCGAGGTCGGAGACGGCGGCGCCGTGGATGACGACCTGTCCGCCGCGCTGGGCGAAGGTGTCCATCCAGCCGGCCATCTTGACCCGCTGGTCGACGGACTGGGCGTACCCGTCGAGGGTGCCGACCCAGTCGATGACGCGGGGCCGCGGGCCGTCGGCGTCGGTCTCGGGCGGCGGTCCGGCGACGGAGACGCCGAGGCCCTTGATCTGCGGGGCCTGGGACTCCCAGAAGTTGATCTGGAGGTCGCGCTCGTGCTGGAGCGCGGTGTGGAACATGCACTGCGTCGACATGACGCGTCCGGTACGGATCTCGTCGGCCGTGCGGTTGGACATCAGGGTGACCTCGTACCCCTGCGACTGGAGGCCGAGGGCGAGTTGGAGACCGGACTGACCGGCTCCGACTATCAGTATTCTCCGCATGCGGGTGTTCTCCTGTTGAACCTCTGGACCACTGAACGTCCGGGGCCGGCGCGGGGGTCGCCCGCGCCCGCCGCCGGCGGCTAGGCGGGGCTGAACTCCAGGGCCTGGCGGACCACAGCCAACAACGTCTCGACGGCGGACATCCGTCGGCGCGCGTCCATGATCAGGATCGGTACGTGTGCGGGGACGGTGAGCGCGTCGCGCACGTCCTCCTCCTCGAACCGCTCGCTGCCGTCGAAGTGGTTGACGGCCACGACGTACGGGAGCCCGCAGCTCTCGAAGTAGTCGAGCGCGGGGAAGCAGTCGGCGAGGCGACGCGTGTCAGCGAGGACGACCGCGCCGATCGCCCCGCGCACCAGGTCGTCCCACATGAACCAGAACCGCTGCTGCCCGGGCGTGCCGAACAGGTAGAGCACGAGGTCGTCGGCGAGGGTGATGCGGCCGTAGTCCATGGCGACCGTGGTGGTCTTCTTGTCCGGGGTCGCCGACAGGTCGTCGGTCTCGACGCTGGCCTCGGTCATCAGCGCCTCCGTCTGGAGGGGTTCGATCTCCGAGACGGCCTTGACGAGGGTGGTCTTGCCGACGCCGAACCCACCGGCTATGACGATCTTCGTGGCGATCGGGGCCCGGGTGCGGTCCTTCTGCCACGCCCGGAGGGTCTCCCCGTCGGTGTCCATGTCGATGTCGGGGACGGTGGACGGCAGCGGTTCAGAGACGACGGAGTCCACTGAGCACCCTTTCCAGCAGCGCGCGGTCCGGCTGTCCCGGGCCGTGACCGGTTCCATACACACGGATCTTGCCCTGATCCGCCAGGTCGCTGAGCAGGACGCGGACCACGCCGAGCGGCATTTTCAGCAGCGCGGCGATCTCGGCCACCGTCCGCATCCGGCGGCACAGTTCCACGATGGCCCGCATCTCGGGCATCACCCGCGTCGCGAGCGAGCCGCCCGGCAGTTCGCGCCGCTCCTCGGGTGCTTCCAGGGCCGCGACGAACGTCTCGACCAGCAGGACGTGCCCGAAGCGGGTCCGCCCGCCGGTGAGCGAGTACGGGCGCACCCGTGCCGGCCGCTTGTCGCCGCCGCGCACCGGCAGCTTGCCGGAGGGCGTGCCGTCGGCGGCGGCCGAAGGACCGGATGCGGTCACTGCGCGCTCCCCACGGTCCGGGACCCCGACTCCTGGGGGCCCCGTGGCCGGGGCACCTCCGGCGTCTCCTCGACCGACCCCGACCCCGACCCCGCCTCCGGGTCCGGGGACAGCGCCTCGACCGACTGGCGCAGTTCGCTGCGGAGTTCCGGGGTGAGGACGTGTCCGGCGCGGCCCACGAACAGGGCCATGTGGTAGGCGACGACGCTCATGTCGCAGTCCGGGGTGGCGTGCACCCCCAGCAGCGAACCGTCGCTGATGGACATGACGAACAGGCTGCCCTCGCTCATGGCGACCATGGTCTGCTTCACCCCGCCGCCGTCCATCAGCTTGGCGGCGCCGAGGGTCAGGCTCCCGAGTCCGGAGACGATGGTGGCGAGGTCCGCGGACGAGCCGCGGGGGCCCTGGGGCCGGTCGGCCGTCGCGGCCTCCTCGGCTCTGCCCGGGTCGGAGGAGAGCAACAGCAGGCCGTCCGACGAGACGACCGCCACCGACAGCAGACCGGGTACCTCCTCCACCAGGTTCGCCAACAGCCAGTGCAGGTTCCGGGCCTCGCGGCTCAGTCCGAACGCTCCTGCGGCGCCTTCCGTCCCGGCGCCCTCACGGGCGGTCTGGGACGGCGTACCGATACCGGGTGATGTGCTGGGCGCAGTCAACTGCTTCCCTCCTCGACTGTGTCCCCCTGTGTTCCTCCGCCGCGTCCGGAGGGTGTCGCCGGTGCGCCGTCGATCTCGACGGCCACGTCCCGGCGGCCGGCTGCGGCCCCCTGGTGAAAGCCCCCGAGCTTGCGCCGGAGGGCGTCGGCGTCGACGCCCCCTCCTCTCGGCTGGGCCACGGCTGCGGGCTCACTGATCCTAGGCGTCCGCTTGGGCAGGCCCTTGTCGGTCAGACGGGTCCGCGCGGGCGCGTCCCCCTGAACGGCGGACGCGGTGTTCGTCGGTGACGGGTCGACGGACGGTGCACCGGGCGGTGCCGGTGACGCGGACGGTGCCTCGTCACGGGCGCGCGCATGGTGTCCGCCGTCGTCTCCGGCCAGCCGGTGCGCCGGTGTGCGCGCCGGTCCGGCCGCGGGTGCGTGCGCCGGGTTCCGCGACGGCAGGGCCGTGGGTCCCGGTGCGGTGCCCGAGTCCTGTCCGGTGCCCGGGTCCGTCGCGGGGGTCACTGCGGCGGCCGGCGGTTCCGGCGGCAGCACCAACTCCATCGTCGTCTCGGACAGCGTCTCGGACGACTCCTCAGACACCACCTCGGACGACGTCCCCAACTGGCGGACGGCGTCCTCGGCCGCGGCGATGAGGGGGTCCCCCGGAGTTCCCCGTCCCCCCAGCACATTGGCGTTGGCCTCGGCCTCGGAGCCGGGCAGCCGCAGGGCGGGCCCGGTGGACCCGGCCGGCGGCGGGACGGCCAGGGCCGTCGCGGGTTCGGCGGCGAGCATCGCCTTCGGCAGCACGGCGACGGCGGTCACGCCGCCCTGCTTCTGCTCGCGCAACTGGACCCGTACCCCGTGGCGGTGGGCGAGCCGGGCCACCACGTAGAGGCCGAGGCCGAGGCCGTCCTCCGACTCGGGGCCGGCGACCTGGTCCGCGGGGTCGAACTCGGACAGCCGCACGTTCAGCTCGCGCAGCCGTTCGGCGGTCATCCCGATGCCCTCGTCTTGCACCGAGAGCATCACCTCGCCGTTCTCCAGGAGCCAGCCGGAGACCTCGACGGAGGCGTCCGGCGGGGAGAACGAGGTCGCGTTCTCCAGGAGTTCGGCGAGCAGGTGGCTGAGGTCGTCGGCGGCGAAGCCGGCGATGTGGGCGTGCGGCGGCAGGGCGGTGATCCGCACCCGCTCGTACCGCTCGATCTCGCTGACTGCGGCGCGGGCGACGTCCACCAGGGGCACCGGGCCGGGGTGCTGGTGGCCGTGGTCGGCTCCGGCGAGCACCAGCAGGTTCTCGCTGTGCCGGCGCATCACGGTGGCGAAGTGGTCGAGCTTGAAGAGGGTGGCCAGCCGCTCCGGGTCCTGCTCGCGGGCCTCCAGTCCCTCGATGACGGCGAGTTGCCGTTCGACCAGGCCGAGGGTGCGCAGCGCGAGGTTCACGAAGGTGCCCTGGATGCTGTGCCGGACCCGTTCGAGGTGGGCGGAGGCGTCGGCGAGTTCCGCACGCAGTTCGGCGGTGCGGTCGGCCATGGTCTGGCGTTCGCCGATGAGGTGCTTGCGGTCGCCCTCCAGGGTGACCAGCCGCTCCTGGAGGGCGACGGCGTGCGCATGGAGGGCGTTGACCGAACGGACGACCTGGGCGAACTCGTCGTTGCGGCCGGTGAACGTGACGGGTTCCTCGACGGCCGGGTCGGCGGCGAGGCGGGCGGAGCCGATGCGGAGCACGGCCAGCGGGCGGGTCAGCGAACGGGCCATGCCCATGGAGACGCCCACCGCGACCAGCAGCAGCACCCCGAGGACGGCGACCCGGATCTCCAGATCGGTGACGGCGTCGTCGCGCAGCCGTTCGAGGCGGTCGATGCGGGCCTCGGCGAGTGACGCCTCCGCGCCCCGCATGAGGTCGACGCGGGAGGCGAGCGCGGCGGCGACCTCCTTGGGGTCGAGCGCGAGGTCGGCCCCGCTGAGCTTCGCCTCGTCGGTGAGCCGCTTCAGTTGGCGTTCGGCGGTGGTGACCTCGGCCCCGTTGACGGTGGAGTCGAAGGAGGCGAGGTCCGCGGCGGGGGCCACGTCCCGGAAGTCGGCGAGGGCGGCGGTGGAGCGGTGGTGGGCGAGCTGGGCCGCGGTGCTGAGTTCGAGGCGCTGCGCCGCCTGGGCCGCGGACTCGTCGGGGACGGTCTCGGGGAGCCCGGTGACCTGGTTGATCTCGGTGGCGGTGGAGCGGGGCACGGCGAACGCGGCGAGGAGCAGTCCGCGGGCCCCGGACGCCTGTTCCACCGCACGGTCCAGATCGGCCAGCGAACGGGCGCCGGGTGCGGCGGCGGGCGGGGTGCGCTCGGCGACGTCCTCGGCGAGCCGGTGGAGTTCGGTGATGACCTTCGCGTACGCGTCGTGGGCCTGGAGGGCGCTGCTCTTGCCGGTGAGGGCGGCGCGGCGGGCGGCGGCGACGGCGTCCAGGTCCGCGCGCAGGGCGGCGGGGGCGTCGGCGCGCAGTTCCTGGACGCGGCGGTCGACCCGGGCGCTGCGCTGCTCGGACAGGCCCTTGCCCTCGGGGCGCCCGGCGGCGATGAAGGCGATGACCTCGTCGCGTTCGTCGGCGAGGGCGTGCGCGAGCGAGCTGCCCTCGCGGGCCCGCTCGGCGGCGGTGACGAGGCTCTGGGCGTCCCGGAGGTCGCCGGTGGTCGACAGGAGCGCGGGTGCACCGGCGCCGGCGATGGCGGCGGCGACGACGGCGACGGAGATCAGCAGTCGGTTGCGGACCCGGGCGCGCGGTTTGGCCGGCTTCTCGGGGGTGGCGGCGGGCGGCGGGTCACCGGGGCCCTCCCCCCGGGCGGCGGGGGCGCCGGGCACCGTGGGCCCGCCGGGCGGCGGCGGGGTGGCGAGGGCTCCGGGCACGCCGGGGGAACCCTGGGGCGTGCCGGGCCCGGGCGGGACCGCACCCTGCTTCGAGGCCGCCCGCCCACCCTTGCGCCGAGGCCGCATTTTCTGCACCGGTGCTCGCATTCTGACTCGACTACCCATGGTTCCGGCACTCATGGGTCCGGATGACGGACCGTCAGGCCACCAGGTCCGCCGGATTCGGACCTGACCATTCCAGCGCCGGTGAAGAGCGGTCGCGCATCACCGGACCCGCCACCCGAAGGAGTGAACATCGACCGGGAGTTGGGCGGCAAGTTCCGGTGGCACGCGTCAGCGGGGGTGTGCGGTGTGCCGGTTGGACGTGATCGACTGGGTTTGGAAAGATGCCCCACCACGTGTTGACGGAATAGATCATTATCCCGCAAATCAGGCAGCTCGCCGCGGTGGACGACCGGCGGAACGTTGACCCCTGTTCACCTCAGCGTCACCCCCGCCACCGATTCGTGGGCATCGGTGCGGGCTCATGCAGACTGATCCGATGCGCATGGAAATCGCCACGACCCCCGGAGACCCCGACCGCCCCAACGAAGACTTCGTCTCGACCGCGGCTCCCGCCTCCGGTCAGGGCGGGACGCTGGTCGTACTCGACGGGGTCACCCCGCCCTCGGGTGACTACGGCTGCCGGCACACCGTTCCCTGGTTCACCGCCCGGCTCGGCGGAGCCCTCGGCGAACTGTCCGTTTCGCGAACGGATCTGACGCTGCGGGAGGTGCTTTCGCACGCAATCCGTAGGACCGCGGACGCACACGGTCAACTCTGTGACCTTTCTCACGTGCGAACGCCGCAAGCAACGGTGGTCCTGGCGCGGTGGGACGAGGCCCGGATCGAGTACCTGGTGCTCTCCGACTCCGTACTGCTCGTGGAGCACGTGGACGGGGGCGTCGAGGCGGTGCTGGACGACCGGCTCGACCGCGCCCCGCGCGAGGTCCTGCGGTCCGCCGACGCCACGGACGCCACCCTGCGCAACAAGGAGGGCGGCTTCTTCACCGCCGCCGCCGACCCCGAGGTGTCCGCCCGGGCGGTCACCGGAGTGCTGCCCCGGGCCTCGGTGCGCTCGCTCGCCGCGCTGACCGACGGGGCGTCCCGCTGGGTCGAGCGGTTCCGGTCGGGCACCTGGGCCGAGTGCCTGGACGTGCTCGCCAAGCAGGGCCCCCAGGCGCTGATCGACCAGGTCCGCACCGCGGAGCACGCACAGGGCCGCCCCGCGTCGGGCAAGCAGCACGACGACGCGACGGCCGCGTACGTGATCCCGTAGCCCCCGGGTCAGGGAGCGCCCGGCGACGGTTCCACCGGCGGATCGTCGGCGGGCTCCTCGGTCGGCTCGGGCTCCGAAGGCACGGCCGACAGGTCCGTCTGGTTCTTCACGGCGATCTCCCACCGGTCGGACATCGTCGTCCGCCCGTCGCCGTCGGCGTCCGCGACCCCGGGCACGGGGATCACCGTGTGGAACCGGTGTCCCGGGTGGTACGTCGTGGCGAACAGGTACCGCTTCCCGGTCGCCGGCAGGTCATCGCCCTCGGAACGGTCGACCGCCTTCCCGGAGCCGTCCTTGCCGCCCTGCTGGTTGACGAAGAGGTCCTCCGCTCCGCCCGCGAGGTGGGCGTCGACCGAGAAGTCCGCCTCCTGGAGGAGTTCCACGTGGGACGGGCCGGCAGCGCCGCCGCCCTCCGTGACCCCGAGGTAGCCGAGGGCTCCTTCCCCTTCATCACGTCCGCGTACCTCGGTCTCACCCGTTCGGCCAGTACGCAGGGTCAGGGGGACGTCGACTCGTTGAGGCGGTGGAGCAGGCGGGCCAGCTCGGCGACCTCGGAGGGGGCCCAGTCGGCCAGTTGGCTGACGTACCGCGCCCGCCGCGCTTCACGGACCCGTTGCACCCGCACCCGTCCCGCGTCAGTCAAACGGATCAATGACGCCCGCCCGTCCGCGGGGTCCGGTTCCCGGACCACGAGCCCCAGCGACTCCAGCGCCTTCAGCTGGCGGCTCATGGTGGCCTTGCCGACGCCCACGTACCCGGCGAGGTCGGTCGCCCGCAGCACCTCGTTCTCGTCGAGCATGACGAGCAGTCCGTACGCACCGGGTTCGAGTTCCGGGTGCACGGACCGGGCGATCTCCCCGGAGGCCGAGCGGGCGCGTCGCAGAAAGACCGTCAGTTCCCGTTCCAGCGCCAGGAACTCCACCCGTACCCGTTCCACGGCGCTCGCCGTGCTCCCGGCGGGCCCGGTGTCCCCGCCGCGCCCGCTCCGTGCCCCGCCCCGGCCCTCGCCCACATCCGCGCCCATTGCCCCGTCTTCCCGTTCCCCGTGGTCCCTGCCGTCGTGACGGGGCGGCGACCTCGCCCCGGCTGCACCAGTATTTCGCAGTTCCGTCCCCGCGGTGCGCCGCCGACCCGGGCCGCCGGACCGCTCGATCGGCCCGCCGCACCCGCCGGCGTCGACGCGCGGACGGCCGCCGGGCGCCGTACTCCTGGAATCTGAGCCCGCACTCCCCCAGGCCGACGGAGGCACCCGTGCACCACCCCCGCACCACGTCCCGACCCCGACCCGGCGTCAGCAACCGTGCCCGCACCCGTTCGGGTCGGTCACCGTGGCGGCCCGCCGCGGCGCTGCTCCTCTCGATAAGCGCCCTCTGCACCGCGCTCGCGACCGGGACGGCCTCCGCCACCGAGGGCCCGCCCCCCGGTGACCCGGCCGTCAGTGATCCGGCCGTCAGTGATCCGGCCGTCGGTGATCCGGCCGTCGGCGACGGTGACCCGGCCGCCGTCACCCCGCCCGCGGTGCCGGAACGCGGCTCCGCGTACATGGGGATGGGCGTCCTCGCCCACGACGGGCAGGACGGCGTCCCGCCCCAGCGGCGCGTCACCCAGACCGAAGGCGTCGACGTCAGCAGCCACCAGGGCAACGTGGCCTGGTCGACGCTGTGGAACAGCGGGGTGCGCTGGGCCTACGTGAAGGCGACGGAGGGCACGTACTACGAGAACCCGTACCACCCGCAGCAGTACAACGGCTCGTACGACGTGGGCATGATCAGGGGCGCGTACCACTTCGCGACGCCGGACACCACGAACGGAGCAACCCAGGCGGACTACTTCGTCGACAACGGCGGCGGCTGGTCGCGCGACGGCCGCACCCTGCCCGGCGCCCTGGACATCGAGTGGAACCCGTACGGGGACGCCTGCTACGGCAAGACGTCCACCCAGATGGTCGCCTGGATCAAGGACTTCCTGGACCGCTACCGCCTCCGCACCGGCCGGGACGCCGTCGTCTACACGGCGACCAGCTGGTGGACCCAGTGCACCGGCAACTCCTCCGCCTTCGGCGGCGTGAACCCGCTGTGGATCGCCCGCTACGCGTCGACCCCCGGGACCCTCCCGGCGGGCTGGGCGGTGCAGACCATGTGGCAGTACACCTCGACCGGCCCCACGGTCGGCGACCACAACAAGTTCAACGGCGCGCTCGACCGGGTCCAGGCCCTCGCCACCGGCTGACCGACCCCCGGTCCGTACGTCCGTACGCACGAGGACGGCCCTCCCCGGGTGGGGAGGGCCGTCCTCGTACGGGGGCGTCCCCGTGCGGAGGCGTCACGCGGCGATCGACACCTCCGGGGTCGCGCTCCGGGTCGCCGGGCTGAGCGCCAGCTCCAGGACCTGGCGGACGTCCGACACCGGGTGGACGTCCAGCTTCTCCAGGACCTCGGCCGGGACGTCGTCCAGGTCGGCCTCGTTCCGCTTCGGGATCACCACCGTGGTGACCCCGGCCCGGTGCGCGGCGAGCAGCTTCTGCTTCACCCCGCCGATGGGCAGCACCCGGCCGGTCAGCGAGACCTCACCGGTCATCGCCACGTCCGTGCGCACCGGGCGCCCGCTGAGCAGCGAGGCCAGGGCGGTCGTCATGGTGACGCCCGCGCTCGGACCGTCCTTGGGGACCGCGCCCGCCGGGAAGTGGATGTGCACGCCCCGGTCCTTCAGGTCGCCGACCGGCAGTTCCAGTTCGGCGCCCCGCGAGCGCAGGAAGCTCAGCGCGATCTGCGCCGACTCCTTCATCACGTCACCGAGCTGACCGGTCAGGGTCAGCCCCGCCGCGCCCGTCTCCGGGTCGGCGAGCGACGCCTCCACGTAGAGGACGTCACCACCGGCCCCGGTCACCGCGAGCCCGGTCGCCACCCCGGGGACGGAGGTCCGGCGCTCGGCCGGGTCCTGGGCGGACTCGGGCACGTGGTGCGGGCGTCCGATGAGCCCGCGCAGTTCCCCGTCGGTGACGGTGAACGGCAGCGCGCGCTCGCCCAGCTCGTGCTGTGCGGCGACCTTGCGCAGCAGTCGGGCGATGGCCCGCTCCAGGGTCCGTACGCCCGCTTCCCGGGTGTACTCGCCCGCGAGCTTGCGCAGCGCGCCCTCGTCCAGGGTGACCTCCTCGGGGTCCAGGCCCGCCCGCTCCAGTTGGCGCGGCAGCAGGTGGTCCCGGGCGATGACGACCTTCTCGTCCTCGGTGTAGCCGTCGAGCCTGACCAGTTCCATCCGGTCGAGCAGCGCCTCGGGGATGGCCTCCAGGACGTTCGCGGTGGCCAGGAAGACCACGTCGCTGAGGTCGAGCTCCACCTCCAGGTAGTGGTCCCGGAAGGTGTGGTTCTGCGCCGGGTCCAGGACCTCCAGCAGGGCCGCCGCCGGGTCGCCCCGGAAGTCGGAGCCGACCTTGTCGATCTCGTCGAGCAGCACCACCGGGTTCATCGACCCGGCCTCCTTGATGGCGCGCACGATGCGTCCGGGCAGGGCCCCGACGTAGGTGCGCCGGTGGCCGCGGATCTCCGCCTCGTCGCGGACGCCGCCGAGGGCGACCCGGACGAAGGAGCGGCCCATGGCGTGCGCGACGGACTCGCCGAGCGAGGTCTTGCCGACGCCGGGGGGACCCACCAGGGCCAGCACCGCGCCGCCGCGCCGTCCGCCGACGACCCCGAGGCCGCGGTCGGCGCGCCGCTTGCGCACCGCCAGGTACTCGGTGATCCGTTCCTTCACGTCGGCGAGGCCGGCGTGTTCGGCGTCCAGCACGGCCCGGGCGCCCTCGATGTCGTACTGGTCCTCGGTGCGCTCGTGCCACGGCAGTTCCAGGACGGTGTCCAGCCAGGTGCGGATCCAGCCGCCCTCAGGGGACTGTTCACTGGACCGCTCCAGCTTGTCGACCTCCTTGAGCGCGGCCTCACGGACCTTCTGGGGCAGGTCGGCGGCTTCGACGCGGGCCCGGTAGTCGTCGGACTCGTCCTCGCCGTCCCCGTCGCCGTTCAGTTCGCGCAGTTCCTTGCGGACCGCGTCGAGCTGGCGGCGGAGCAGGAACTCGCGCTGCTGCTTGTCGACGCCCTCCTGGACGTCCTTGGCGATGGACTCGGCGACGTCCTGTTCGGCGAGGTGTTCACGGAGCTGTTCGGTGGCGAGCTTGAGGCGGGCCACCGGGTCGGCGGTCTCCAGCAGGGCGACCTTCTGCTGGAGGGTGAGGAACGGTGAGTAGCCGGAGTTGTCCGCGAGCGGGGACACCTCCTCGATCTGCTGGACGCGGTCCACGACCTGCCAGGCGCCGCGCTTGCGCAGCCAACTGGTGGCGAGGGCCTTGTACTCCGTGACGAGTTCGGCGACGGCGCCGGGCAGCGGGTCGGGCACGTGCTCCTCGACGAGGGTGCCCTCCACCCACAGGGCGGCGCCCGGTCCGGTGGTTCCGGCGCCGATGCGGACCCGTTCGCGGCCGCGGATCAGCGCCCCGGGGTCGCCGTCGGCGAGCCGGCCGACCTGCTCCACGGTGCCCAGCACTCCGGTGCCGGCGTAGGTGCCGTCGATCCTGGGGACCAGCAGGACCCGTGGTTTGCCCGGTGCGGAGCGGGCGGCGGCCTGGGCGGCCTCCACCGCGGCGCGTACGTCGGGGTCGTTCAGGTCCAGCGGAACCACCATGCCGGGCAGCACGACCTCGTCGTCGAGGGGCAGCACGGGCAGCGACAGCACGGTGCTCTTGGAACCAACGGACTCAGCAGCCATGATCTCCCCTTCGGCATTCAAGTTGAGCTATGTCGACTCAATGCACGGGGCCGCTCGATTGTTCCCGGTCGTTCGTTCGCCCAGAGCGGAGCGGTCGGGCGGCACCCGCCACCCGCGCCTCCGGGCCGTGTCCGCGGTCCGCCGCCCCCGGGAATTCCCCGGCGCGGGCGGACCCCACCGCGCCACAATGACCCCCATGCCGCCCCAGCAGAGCACCGTCCCCGCAGTCGCTCCCGCCCCCGACACCGCACCGGAAGTGCTCGACCGAAGGACCGGACCGCACGGCGAGGTGGTGCTGCGCCGCCACGGCCGCCTGCTCCAGATCATCGCCAACGGCTGCTTCCTGATGGACACCTCCGACGGCCGCTCGGAACGCCTCCTGGTGGACCTGGCCGCCGCCGCGCTCACCGACCGTGACCCCGCGGCGCGCCCCCGTCTCCTGATCGGGGGCCTGGGCGTCGGCTTCAGCCTGGTGCGGGCCGCCGCCCAGCCGCACTGGGGCCGGATCACCGTGGTGGAGCGCGAGGCCGCGATCATCGACTGGCACCGCCCCGGCGCCCCCCTGTCCGCGCTGTCCCGCGACGCCCTCGCCGACCCCCGCACCGAGGTCCTGCACACCGATCTGCTGGCGCACCTGAGCACCGGCGGCAGCACCTACGACGCACTCTGCCTCGACATCGACAACGGGCCCGACTGGACGGTCACCGACGACAACGGCGGGCTCTACACCCCCGAGGGCATCGCCCGGTGCCGCGAGCGGCTGGCCCCCGGCGGGGTGCTCGCCGTGTGGTCGGCGCAGCCCTCCGCCGATTTCGAAGGGGCATTGCGGAATTCAGGGTTCCAAGGGGTCCGTACCCATGAAATCCCGGTCGCCCGGGGCGTTCCGGACGTCGTCCACCTCGCGGTCCGAGCTGGATAGCCTGATCACGTTCCGTGCCTTTAGTCTGCAACCGGCGCGTGGATCACTCCGGTGCCGGGCACAGCCATGGGATCACCCCACGGATTCCGAACAGCAGTCAGGGGCGGGCGATGGAGCAGACACACACCACCCAACACGGCAGCGCCCCGGCGGCGCCCGGCGCCCAGCGGCGCGTGCTCGTGGTGGAGGACGACGCGACGATCGTGGAGGCGATCGCCGCCCGGCTCCGGGCCGAGGGGTTCGTCGTGCAGACCGCGGGCGACGGCCCGACCGCCGTGGAGACCACCCAGGCGTGGCAGCCCGACCTGTTGATCCTGGACGTGATGCTGCCGGGCTTCGACGGGCTGGAGGTGTGCCGCCGGGTCCAGGCCCAGCGCCCCGTACCGGTGTTGATGCTCACGGCCCGCGACGACGAGACGGACATGCTGGTGGGCCTGGGCGTCGGCGCCGACGACTACATGACGAAGCCGTTCTCGATGCGGGAGCTGGCCGCCCGGGTGCACGTCCTGCTGCGCCGTGTGGAGCGGGCCACCCTCGCGGCGACCACCCCCCGGGGCGGCACGCTGCGCCTCGGCGAACTGGAGATCGACCACGCCCAGCGCCGGGTCCGGATCCGCAGCGAGGACGTGCACCTGACGCCGACCGAGTTCGAGCTGTTGGTGTGCCTGGCGAACACCCCGCGCGCGGTGCTCTCCCGCGAACAGCTGCTCGCCGAGGTCTGGGACTGGGCGGACGCCTCCGGTACCCGGACCGTCGACAGCCACATCAAGGCGCTGCGCCGCAAGATCGGCGCCGAGCGCATCCGCACGGTGCACGGAGTCGGCTACGCGCTGGAGACGCCGGCGCCGTGAGCGCCCCCGCCGGGCACCCCGGCCCCCTCGGCCCCGACCGTTCCGGCAGCGCGGCGGCGGAGGCCGCGGGCATCGGCCCCGGCTCCCGCAAGCTGCGCCCGTTCTCCATCAAGACCAAGCTCGGCACCCTGGTCGTGGTCTCGGTGTTCATCACCACGGGGCTGCTGATGATCGCGGTGCGCACCGCGACCGAGCTGCGGTTCATCACGGTCTTCTCGGTGATCGCGACCCTGCTGATCACCCAGTTCGTGGCGCACTCGCTGACCTCGCCGCTGGACGAGATGAACACCGTGGCCCGGTCAATATCGCACGGCGACTACACCCGGCGGGTACGGGGCCACGACCGCGGGGACGAACTGGGCGACCTGGCGACCACCATCAACCGCATGGCCGACGACCTGGAGGCCCAGGACCGGCAGCGCAAGGAACTCGTCGCCAACGTCTCGCACGAACTGCGCACCCCGATCGCGGGGCTGCGGGCGGTGCTGGAGAACGTGGTGGACGGGGTGTCGGCGGCCGACCCGGAGACCATGCGCACCGCCCTGAAGCAGACGGAACGCCTCGGGCGGCTGGTGGAGACCCTGCTGGACCTGTCCCGGCTGGACAACGGCGTCGTCCCGCTGAAGGCCCGCCGCTTCGAGGTGTGGCCCTATCTGTCGGGGGTGCTGAAGGAGGCCAACATGGTGTCCTCGGCCCGCGGGGGCATCGCCTCGGGATCGGGCAGCCACACCCGCACCGACGTGCACCTGCACCTGGACGTGTGGCCGCCGGAGCTGACCGCGCACGCCGATCCGGAGCGCATCCACCAGGTCGTCGCCAACCTCATCGACAACGCCGTCAAGCACAGCCCCCCGCACGGCCGGGTCACGGTCCGCGCCCGGCGGGGCACCGGCCCCGAATCGCTGACCCTGGAGGTCACCGACGAGGGCCCCGGCATCCCCGAGTCGGAGTGGCACCGGGTCTTCGAACGGTTCAACCGGGGCCCCTACACCGACCCCGCGGCGGGCCCCGCGTCCACCGCCCAGGCCGCACCCGCAGGGAAGCCGCCGGGCGGCCAGGGCAGCGACGGCGGCACCGGGCTGGGGCTCGCGATCGCCCGGTGGGCGGTGGAACTGCACCGGGGCCGGATCGGGGTGGCCGAGTCCTCCCGGGGTTGCCGGATCCAGGTCCTCCTTCCGGGGCTGTTCCGCGGCCCCGGTTGACGTTAGGGTTCGGGGCGGCAGGCCAAGATCGTCAGAGCGCCGGTGCGCTCTCATGCGCTTCCGTCAGTTCCGATCACGCCCCGAACCGAACCGGTCGGGTCGTGATCCCGGGTGGGAAAGCACCCGGACTGACACGATCCAGTACGGCCGAGAGCCGCCGCCGACGGTGTCCCGTACGCCCGGCGCCGCGCCCCGCCCTGCCGTGACGTGCACGTTTACCGTCCGGCTGACAAAGAACCTCGGTTGTTTCCCGCCATTTCGAGCCTCGAAACACGGGTTCCGGTGTGACTTACGCGACGGATCACCCGCCCCGCCTGCACTCCTGGCCTCGCAAGGCGTAGCCTTAATTCCCGCTGTCCATCATCTTGTGAAGCGGAAGAGGGCGGTTGCCGCCGTGTCGCCACAGTCCCCCAGTAACTCGAGCTCCCCCAGCCTCCGGCCGGGAGGCGCCCCCACGACCGAACAAGCCGGGCAGGGTCACGACCCCGCCGCGGCTTTCGGCGCCAATGAGTGGCTCGTCGACGAGATCTATCAGCAGTACCTCCAGGACCCGAACTCGGTAGACCGCGCCTGGTGGGACTTCTTCGCCGATTACAAGCCGGGGGCTGCTGCCACGCCGGCTCCGGCGGATACCGCAGCCCCGGGCGCGCAGGCCGAGAAGCCCGCCACCCCGGCCGCGGCCGTCCCGAGCGCTCCGGCCCCGCAGGCCGCCGCCGCTGTCCCGGCCACGCCTCCGAGGCAGGCTCCCGCCGCACCGGCCCAGGGCGCCACCGCACAGGGTGCCCCCGCGCCGGCCCAGGCCGCGGCGCCCGCGAAGGCTCCGGCCGCCGCGAAGCCCGCGGCGGAGGCCACCACCGGCCCCGAGTTCGTGACGCTGCGCGGCCCGTCGGCCGCCGTCGCCAAGAACATGAACGCCTCCCTGGAACTGCCCACGGCCACGTCCGTGCGCGCCGTCCCGGTGAAGCTGCTGTTCGACAACCGCATCGTCATCAACAACCACCTCAAGCGCGCCCGGGGCGGGAAGATCTCCTTCACGCACCTCATCGGGTACGCCATGGTGCAGGCCATCAAGGCCATGCCGGCCATGAACAACTCCTTCGCGGTGAAGGACGGCAAGCCGACCCTGGTCAAGCCCGAGCACGTCAACCTCGGGCTCGCGATCGACCTGGTGAAGCCCAACGGCGACCGCCAGCTCGTCGTCGCGGCCATCAAGAAGGCCGACACGCTCAACTTCTTCGAGTTCTGGCAGGCGTACGAGGACATCGTCCGCCGCGCCCGGGACAACAAGCTGACCATGGACGACTTCACCGGGGTCACGGTCTCCCTGACCAACCCCGGCGGCATCGGCACCGTGCACTCCGTGCCGCGTCTGATGCCCGGCCAGTCCGTGATCATGGGCGTCGGCGCGATGGACTACCCGGCGGAGTTCCAGGGCACCTCCCAGGACACCCTGACCAAGCTCGGCATCTCCAAGGTCATGACGCTCACGTCGACCTACGACCACCGGGTCATCCAGGGCGCCGCCTCCGGCGAGTTCCTGCGGGTCGTCGCCAACCTGCTGCTCGGCGAGAGCGGCTTCTACGACGAGATCTTCGAGGCGCTGCGCATCCCCTACGAGCCGGTCCGCTGGCTCAAGGACATCGACGCCTCGCACGACGACGACGTCACCAAGGCCGCCCGCGTCTTCGAGCTGATCCACTCCTACCGGGTCCGCGGCCACGTCATGGCCGACACCGACCCGCTGGAGTACCGCCAGCGCAAGCACCCCGACCTGGACATCACCGAGCACGGCCTCACCCTGTGGGACCTGGAGCGGGAGTTCGCGGTCGGCGGCTTCGCCAGCAAGTCGATGATGAAGCTGCGCGAGATCCTCGGCGTGCTGCGCGACTCGTACTGCCGCACCACCGGCATCGAGTTCATGCACATCCAGGACCCCAAGCAGCGCAAGTGGATCCAGGACCGCGTCGAGCGCCCGCACTCCAAGCCGGAGCGCGAGGAGCAGCTGCGCATCCTGCGCCGTCTGAACGCCGCCGAGGCGTTCGAGACGTTCCTCCAGACCAAGTACGTCGGTCAGAAGCGCTTCTCGCTGGAGGGCGGCGAGTCCGTCATCCCGCTGCTGGACGCGGTGATCGACTCGGCGGCCGAGTCCCGGCTGGACGAGGTCGTCATCGGGATGGCCCACCGCGGCCGTCTCAACGTGCTCGCGAACATCGTGGGCAAGTCGTACGCGCAGATCTTCCGCGAGTTCGAGGGCAACCTCGACCCGAAGTCGATGCACGGCTCCGGCGACGTCAAGTACCACCTGGGCGCCGAGGGCACCTTCACCGGTCTCGACGGCGAGCAGATCAAGGTCTCGCTGACGGCCAACCCCTCGCACCTGGAGGCCGTCGACCCGGTCCTCGAAGGCGTCGCGCGGGCCAAGCAGGACATCATCAACAAGGGCGGCACGGACTTCACGGTCCTGCCGGTCGCCCTGCACGGTGACGCGGCCTTCGCCGGCCAGGGCGTCGTGGCCGAGACGCTGAACATGTCGCAGCTGCGGGGCTACCGCACCGGCGGCACGGTCCACATCGTCATCAACAACCAGGTCGGCTTCACCGCCGCCCCGGAGTCCTCCCGCTCGTCGATGTACGCGACGGACGTGGCACGGATGATCGAGGCCCCGATCTTCCACGTCAACGGGGACGACCCCGAGGCCGTGGTGCGGGTGGCGCGGCTGGCGTTCGAGTTCCGTCAGGCGTTCAACAAGGACGTCGTGATCGACCTCATCTGCTACCGCCGCCGCGGGCACAACGAGACCGACAACCCGGCGTTCACCCAGCCGCTGATGTACGACCTGATCGACAAGAAGCGCTCGGTGCGCAAGCTGTACACCGAGTCCCTGATCGGTCGCGGCGACATCACGCTGGAGGAGGCCGAGCAGGCGCTCCAGGACTTCCAGGGCCAGCTGGAGAAGGTCTTCACCGAGGTCCGCGAGGCCACCTCGCAGCCCGGTGAGGTGCACAGCCCCGACCCGCAGCCCGAGTTCCCGGTGGCCGTCACCACGGCGGTCTCGCAGGAGGTCGTCAAGCGGATCGCCGAGTCCCAGGTGAACATCCCCGAGCGGGTCACCGTCCACCCGAGGCTGCTGCCGCAGCTCCAGCGCCGGATGGCGATGGTGGAGGACGGCACGATCGACTGGGGCATGGGCGAGACCCTCGCCATCGGCTCGCTGCTGATGGAGGGCACCCCGGTCCGGCTGTCCGGCCAGGACTCCCGCCGGGGCACCTTCGGCCAGCGGCACGCGGTCCTGATCGACCGGGCGACCGGCGAGGACTACACCCCGCTGCTCTACCTGTCGGACGACCAGGCCCGGTACAACGTCTACGACTCGCTGCTGTCCGAGTACGCGGCGATGGGCTTCGAGTACGGCTACTCGCTGGCCCGCCCGGACGCCCTCGTCATGTGGGAGGCGCAGTTCGGCGACTTCGTGAACGGCGCGCAGACCGTGGTGGACGAGTTCATCTCCTCCGCCGAGCAGAAGTGGGCCCAGACCTCGGGCGTCACCCTGCTGCTGCCGCACGGCTACGAGGGCCAGGGCCCGGACCACTCGTCCGCCCGCCCGGAGCGCTTCCTCCAGCTGTGCGCGCAGAACAACATGACGGTCGCGATGCCGACCCTGCCGTCGAACTACTTCCACCTGCTGCGCTGGCAGGTCCACAACCCGCACCACAAGCCGCTGGTCGTCTTCACCCCGAAGTCGATGCTCCGGCTCAAGGCCGCGGCGTCGAAGACGGAGGAGTTCACCACGGGTGGCTTCCGCCCGGTCATCGGTGACACCACCGTGGACCCGGCGGCCGTGCGCAAGGTCGTCTTCTGCGCGGGCAAGGTCTACTACGACCTGGAGGCCGCGCGGATCAAGCGCGGCACCCAGGACACCGCCTTCATCCGGATCGAGCGGCTGTACCCGCTGCCGGGCGCGGAGCTCCAGGCGGAGATCTCCAAGTACCCGAACGCGGAGAAGTACCTCTGGGTCCAGGAGGAGCCCGCGAACCAGGGTGCGTGGCCGTTCATCGCGCTGAACCTGATCGACCACCTCGACCTCGCGGTCGGCGCGGACGTCCCGCACGGCGAGCGGCTGCGGCGGATCTCCCGCCCGCACGGTTCGTCGCCCGCGGTCGGTTCGGCGAAGCGGCACCAGGCCGAGCAGGAGCAGCTGGTGAACGAGGTGTTCGAGGCGTAACGCCCCCGGCACGTCCCCGAGGAGGCCCGGGTGCCCGCGATGGCGGGTGCCCGGGCCTCCCGGCGTTCCCGGGGCCGTACCCTGAGGGGACCAACACGTGGTCCTGAGCAGGAGCGGAACCTTGTACTTCACCGACCGGGGCATCGAGGAACTGGAGAAGCGGCGCGGCGAGGAGGAAGTCACCTTCGAGTGGCTCGCCGAGCAGTTGCGCGCGTTCGTGGACCTGAACCCCGATTTCGAGGTTCCGGTGGAACGCCTCGCGACGTGGCTTGCCCGCCTGGACGACGAAGAGTAGCCCTTCGGCTGCGCTGACCCGTGCGGGTGCGCGGCGCTGTTGCGCAGTTCCCCGCGCCCCTTGTCGGGGCCGCTCCGGCTCGGGTGCGCTGGCCCGTGCGGGTGCGTGGGGGTTGCTCGCGCCGTTCCCCGCGCCCCTGAGGTACATCCACCTGCGGGTGCGCTGTCCACTCCGGGTGCGCTGGGTGGTTTGCGCAGTTCCCCGCGCCCCCTGTCGGGGCCGCTCCGGCTCGGGTGCGCTGGCCCGTGCGGGTGCGTGGGGGTTGCTCGCGCCGTTCCCCGCGCCCCTGAGGTACGCCCGCCTGAGCGTGCGCTGGCTCGTGCGGGTGCTGGCTCGTGCGGGTGCTGTGGCGGCGGGGCGGACGACGGCGACGAGAAGTCCCCGATCCAAGGGGCGCGGGGAACTGCGCGAAACACCCAGCGCACCGCGCGGGACAGCGCACCCCCAGGTGGACGCACCTGGAAGGGGCGCGGGGAACGGCGCGAGCAACCACGACGCACCCGCACCGGAACTCCGCGGAGAACCGCACACTCACCGCGTACGACGCAACCCCCACACCCCGGAGGCAACGAGAACCCCACCACCCAACACCCAGGAACCCCGACGCCGCCGAAGACCCACGAGCAGCAGCGGCACACCCCCCACCACCAGAACCACCGCGGCCCCCCGCACCGGCACCGCCCACCACACCGAGCCGACCACCTCGTACCGCGCCGCGACGGCCCACAGCACCCCCGGCGCAACCCCCGGCGCCAACCCGCGCGGCAGCGCCAGCCCCGTCCGTGCGAGCACCGCCACCAGTCCGATGAGTCGCGCCCGCGCATCCGCGTCGGAGTCCGGCCGCGCCAGCTCCTCCAACGCCTGCACGTCCAGCACGGGGTCCAGCCCGAGCCGCAGCGCGAACGTGTGCAGGGCCTCCGCCTCGCCGACCGGCGTGCCGCCCGCCAGCCACTCGAAGGCCACGGGCCGCCGGAACCCGGACGCGAGCACGAAGCCGCTGTGCCCGGGGTCCCACCACAGCGCCAGCACGGCCCACTGCCCGCCGACGGCCAGCGCCCCCGCCCAACCGGTGACCACCCGCTCCACGGGGTCACCGCCGTCCGCCCAGGGCGTCGTCCCGGGGACCAGCACCGTCCACCCCTCCCCCGCGGCGACGCACCGGAAGGGTTCGCGCAGCAGCCGGGCCGCGGCGGTGACGGTCTCGGGGGCCGCCCGGCAGAGCAGCAGCGCCCCGGTCGCGGAGCTGGGGTCGAACGCCATGTCCCCACGCTAAATCACCTCGGGGCGAACCGCCGCACACAGCGCATACTGGTGTATTTCGGTGCACCTCGACACACCTCAGCCCACCGGCGGAACCTGAAGGTCACCCCTTCGGGTACTTGACCCCGACCATCCGCGATATATCGTGTATTGCAGAAGACGCGATATGGCGCGTCCAGTCCCGACCGAGGGAGGTTCCATGTCCGAGTGGTCCGTCGCCGAGCCACAACAGCTCAGCCTCGACGCCCCGGTCACGGCGCTCCACGTACGCATCGTCAACGGAACGGTGAACGTGGTGGGTACCGAGGAGAGTTCCGCCCGGCTCCAGGTGTCCGAGATCGAGGGCCCGCCCCTGGCCATCACCCATGAGGACGGCGTCCTGACCGTGGCGTACGACGACCTCCCCTGGAAGGGCTTCCTGCGCTGGCTCGACAACAAGGGCTGGCGCCGCAGCGCGGTCGTGTCCCTGACGGTCCCGACCGGCACCCGGGTGGAGGTCGGCGTCGTCGGCGCCGGAGCCGTGATCTCCGGCATCGCGGGGCGTACGGACGTCCGGGGCGTCACCGGCGACACCACGCTCGTCGGCATGGACGGCCCGGTCCGCACCGACACGGTCTCGGGGAACATCGAGGCCCAGGCCCTGACGGGCACCCTCCGGTTCAACTCCGTCTCGGGCGATCTGACCGTCGTCGAAGGATCCGGCACCAGGGTCCGGGCGGACTCGGTCAGCGGCTCCATGATCGTGGACCTCGACCCCACCGGCCGCCCCGCAGACGTCGAGCTGAACAGCGTCTCCGGTGAGATCGCCATCCGGCTACCGGACCCCGCCGACGCCGAGGTCGAGGCGAACACCGCGAGCGGAGCCGTGTCGAACCACTTCGAGGGCCTACGGGTCAGCGACCAGTGGGGCGCCAAGCGCATCACCGGCCGCCTCGGCGCGGGCACGGGCAAGCTCAAGGCCAGTACGATGTCCGGTTCGATCGCCCTACTCCGCAGACCCGGCGCCGAGCACCCAGGCGCCCCGCCCTCCGCCGCCCCCGACGGGGTCGACGCCGACCGGAAGGTGATGTGACATGCCCCCCGTCTTCGCCCACGGCCGACTGCGCCTCTACCTCCTCAAGCTCCTGGACCAGGCCCCCCGCCACGGGTACGAGGTGATCCGCCTCCTGGAGGAACGCTTCCAGGGGCTGTACGCACCGTCCGCCGGGACGGTGTACCCCCGCCTCGCCAAGTTGGAGACGGAGGGGCTGGTCACCCACACCAGCGAGGGCGGGCGGAAGGTCTACTCCATCACGGAGGCGGGCCGCGCCGAGTTGGCCAGCCGTCAGGGCGAGCTCGTCGACCTGGAGCTGGAGATCCGCGAATCCGTCGCGGAACTCGCCGCGGAGATCCGC
This sequence comes from Streptomyces sp. NPDC005955, assembly GCF_042871255.1. Classification (NCBI taxonomy): domain Bacteria; kingdom Bacillati; phylum Actinomycetota; class Actinomycetes; order Kitasatosporales; family Streptomycetaceae; genus Streptomyces; species Streptomyces sp. NPDC005955. The sequence continues at coordinate 91,176 of NZ_JBIAIF010000001.1, forward strand.
GACGACGTGCGCACCTCGGCGGGCGACCTGCGCCGCGACATGCGCGCGGCGGCCCAGCAGGCCCGGACCTCCGGGGGCACGGCGGGCGGGCCGGGCTTCCCCGACCCCTCCGGCCTCCTCGACGGCTCCTGGGGCGACTCACAGGCGTGGCAGAGCGCCAAGGAGGACCTGAAGCGCGCCAAGCAGGAGTGGAAGGAACAGGCCCGCCGGGCGAAGGACGAGAGCCGCCGGGCCCGTGACGAGGCCCAGCGGGCCCGCCGCCAGGCACAGGAGGCCCAGACCCAGGCCCAGCAGGAGGTCCAGCGGATCGCCAAGCGGGTCCAGGAACAGGTGCAGTCCCACTTCCAGCGCGGCGATTGGCCCACGGGGGTCCGCGAGGGCCTGTCGGAGCTGGTCAAGGAGTTCGGCGAGTTCGGACAGACCCGCACCACACGCGCGACCGACCCCGCCCGAGAGACCGACCCCGCCCCGGAGCGGGACCCCGCCCAGGAGGCCGACCCCGCTGCGGAGCCGGACCTCACAGCGAAGCCGGACTTCTCCACGAAGCGAGACCTCACGGCGGAAGCCGACGCAGGGACGGCTCCGCCCGAGTACAGCGAGGTTCCGTCCGCCTTCCCGGCGGGCTACGCCCCGGAGTGGTCCGAGCAAAACCCCTCGGACAACCCGGCCCGCGACCTCGACCGCCTACTGGACCGCTTCCGTGACGACATCCGCGACGCCGCCCGCGATCACGGCGTCACGGAGGCCCAGTTCCGTACGGCGCGCCGTCATCTCTCCACCGCCGCGGCCCACATCGCCGCAACGCTGACGACCAGAACCCCGGAGGACCGGAGTTCCTAGCGGCAGGGCCGCCCCGTCCCCGTCCTGCACGGAGGAGGGGCGGCCCCGTGGACAGCGTCTGCCGTCCACGGGGCCGCCCCTCCCCTCAGGCAGCTCGTCCAGCGCCCCCGTCTCCACGTCCGAACGAGCCCGCGGACAGCGCCCTCCACACCTCCGTTGGCCCCACCCCGTGGTCGGCGAGGACTTCGGAGACCACTCCGGGCTGGGCCGTCAACGCCAGCAACAGGTGCTGGTCGCCGATCTCCCGCTCCCCGCGCTCCAACGCCATCCGCAGGGCCCCCTTCACCACGGCCTTGGCCTCCGAGGAGAACGCGGGCCCCGAGAACCAGCCGCGGCGCGGTGCCGGAGGCGCACCCCGGCCCGCATCGGGTTCGAGCGCACCGGCACCGTGCCCCTCCTCCACCCGGTCGACGATCTGCTCGACGTCGATCCCGAGGCCGGCCAGGGCCTCGGAGTCGGCACGGGTCAGCCCCGCCCGCCGTCGCGCATCGGCCAGCGCCCGGACCATGGAGTCCCGCCGCGGGTCGACGTCGAGGGCGGCCAGGACGGACGACGCCCGGCCACCCGGACGGTCCAGCAGCGCGAGCAACAGGTGCTCCGCCTCCACCCGCCGCCTCCCCCGGCGCGCCGCCTGTTCGGCCGCCCCGACCACCACGGCCCGTGCGTCCCCGGTGAACCGTTCGAACATCACTGCCTCCCGTGCTTCTTGTGCGCCGCTTGCCGACTGACCCCCAGCTCCGCGGCGATCTCCTGCCACGACCACCCCTGTTGGCGGGCACTGCGCACCTGCACGGCTTCCAGGCGCTCCAGCAGCCGTCGCAGCGCGGCGACGGCCCGCAGGCCGACCCGGGGGTCACGATCACCGGCTCGCGCGGCGAGATCCGTTGCTTCGGTCATGCCGTCAACGTACATTGACAAGCACATCACGTCAATCAAAGTTGACACATCGGGGCGTCGGAGCCGCGGGAGCCGGGTCGGTTTCGGGCCGGTGGGTCAGTCGGTCGACGGGATCTGCTTCACCCCGTCCACCACGGCCCGCTTCAGCACGGCATGGGTGTGGGTCACCTGGCCGGGCTTGATCAGCCCCTCGTCCTCCGGGCGCTCCCCGACCTGGACCGTACGGGAGCCCAGGAACACATGGGTCTTCTTGTCGAAGATCCATTCCTCGCGCTCCCCGCTGACCTCGTCCAGCCGGGCCACCGCCACCCCCTCGCGACCCACCGCGTCCACCGCCTTCGGCACCACGACGACATCGGGGATCTTCTCGGCGGCCTTGAACAACGCCGGGTAGAGCTTCGCGGGCGGATAGCTCTCGCCGAGCAGGTCCCCGATCGTGGTGAACGCCTGCTGGTCGGGGGAGTTGCCCTGCCCCTTCGTCTCCTTGTAGATGAGGGCGAGCAGTTGATCGGGGTCGGTGGTCAGATCGGCCAGGTAGTCGTACGACGGATTGTTCAGACCGGCCACCGGGACGTTGCCCTTCTCATCGGTGCCGCTCAGCGTCTCCCCCTCGGGGGCGTCATTGACGGACGGGTCGATCAGCCACCCCTTGGTGCCGTCGGAGGACTTCCAGACCTGGCGGCGGTGGAGCGCGTGGTTGCCCAGGGTGACCTCGTCCTCCACCCGCTTCAGATAGGTGTCGGCCGCCTTGGACTCGATGTAGACGTACTGTCCCGGCCGCACGCTCGGGTGGGGCGCCTTGGCCGCGGCCAGGGAGATCCGGTCGAGCAACTGCGGCATCCCCTTGGTGGTCGCGGTGCCGATCTCCACGGTCGGGAGCGCGGCGGTGGCGGCACCGCCGTCCCGCACCCCCTCGCCGTCGTCCTTCAGGACGCCGACCACGACCACCCCGGCCAGTGCGGCGGCCATCAAGGGCAGGGTGACCGCCGGACGGGGCAGCCGGAAGCGGCGCCCCCCGTCCGGGACCGTCGTCGTCTCACGCTGTTCCTGCTGGATGCGGGCCATCAGACGCTCCTTGTGGAGTTGGTGGCGGCCCGCCGGCAGGTCACGCGCCGTCCGGGACAGGAGCTGTGCGTCCTGTTCCCCTTCGAGCGGGGCCTGTCGGGGCGTGTGCGCGTTCATCGGTTTCCTCCCTGCGCGGGCCGGATCACGTGCGTGTGATCACCTCTTGTCTGTCGGGCGGGGCGCCCGCCTTCCCGTTTTCCGGGGACTTCCTCGAAGGACCTCCCCGGCACCGGGCGGATCGGGTCCTCCTCGGCGAACGCCCGGAGTTTCCTGCGGGCCCGGGAGAGTCGGGAGGCGAGGGTCCCCACCGGGATCCCGAGGGCCTCCGCAGCGCTCTCGTAGTCCAGCCCCTCGCCCAGGCAGAGGGCCACCACCTCGCGCTCCGGTCTACGGAGCTTGGCCAGGGCCCGGAGCGCCTTCGCCAGCAGTCGTCGGTCGTCGACCCGTGCGGCCACCTCGTCGGCGTGGTCGGGCACCGCGAGTTCCGCGGCCGCGGCCGCGCCGGCCGCGGCCCGGTAGCGTCGATTGCTCCGGTACTGGTTGCGCGCGGTGTTGGTGGCGATGCCCAGCAGCCAGGGCCGCAGGGAGCCGCCTTCCGGTTCGATCCGGTCACGCAGCCGCCATGCCTCCAGGAAGGTCGCGGCCATCACGTCCTCGGCCGTGGACCAGTCGGCGGTCAGCCGGAAGGCGTGGTTGTACACCGCGCGGGCATAGCTGTCGAACAGCTCCGCGAACGCGGTCGATTCCCCGGCCCGCACCCGGGTACGCATATGAGTGCTCACAACGATGAGCTGTCCGGCACCACCGACCGACTTCCCGTGACCCGCGTCACACCGCGTCCCGTCCGGGTGCGCGGGTGGCCCCGGTGGGGGTGCCGAAGGAACTACACGGTCAGCACGACCTTCCCGAACAGGTCACCGGTGAGCATCCGTTGGAACCCTTCCCGGGCCCGGTCCAGGGGCAGCACCTCGTCGATCACCGGACGCACCCCCGTCGCGGCGCAGAACGCGAGCAGGTCCTCCAACTCGTCCTTGGCGCCCATCGTGGAGCCCACGATCCGCAGCTCCAGGAAGAACACCCGGGTCAGTTCGGCATGTGAGGGTGCGTCACCGCTGGTGGCACCGGAGATCACCAGGGTGCCGCCGGGCCGCAGCGACTTGATGGAGTGCGACCAGGTGGCGGCCCCCACGGTCTCGATCACGGCGTCCACCCGGCGCGGCAGCCGCGCCCCCGTGGGCAGTGCCTCCACCGCCCCCAGTTCAAGGGCGCGCGTGCGCTTGGCCTCGTCGCGGCTGGTGGCGAAGACCTGGAGCCCGGCGGCCTTGGCCAGCACGATCGCGGCGGTCGCGACCCCGCCCCCGGCACCCTGGACGAGCACCGAATCCCCGGGGCGCACCCCCGCGTTGGTGAAGAGCATCCGGTACGCGGTGAGCCAGGCCGTGGGCAGACAGGCGGCTTCCACGAAGGAGAGGCCGGCGGGCTTGGGCAACACGTTCCACACCGGCACGGACACCTGTTCGGCGAAGGTGCCCTGGTACTTCTCCGTCAGCAGGGAGCGTCCCTCGTGGGGCCCCACCCCGTGCCCGGTCTGCCCGATGACGGAGTGCAGGACGACCTCGTTGCCGTCCGCGTCGACCCCCGCGGCATCGCAGCCGAGGATCATCGGCAACGCGTCCTCGCCGAGCCCCACCCCGCGCAGGGACCAGAGGTCGTGGTGGTTCAGCGAGGCGGCCCGGACGTTCACGGTGGTCCAGCCGTCCCGGGCCCCGGGGGCGGGGCGTTCCCCCAGCTCCAGCCCGTTCAGTGGTTGATCACGGTCAATGCGAGCGGCGTAGGCAGCGAACATGCCCGCGACGATAGGCCCGACCGCCGCCCCGCCGGAACGTCCGCCCCGGGTGACGCACAGCACCCTCCGCCACGCCCGCCCGACCGGGCCCATGCGCAGGGCCCCGCCCCGGGACTCCTCCCGGGACAGGGCCCTTGCACGCAACCACCGGAACGGGCTAGCGGCGGGCGACGCCCTCGGCGCGGGCCGCCGCGGCGACCGCCGCGGTGACCGCGGGGGCCACCCGCTCGTCGAACGGCGAGGGGATCACGTAGTCCGCGGCGAGTTCGTCGCCGACGACCGCCGCCAACGCGTCGGCAGCCGCGATCTTCATCCCCTCGGTGATCCGGGAGGCCCGCACCTGGAGCGCGCCGGCGAAGATGCCGGGGAAGGCCAGCACGTTGTTGATCTGGTTCGGGAAGTCGGAGCGCCCGGTGGCCACCACGGCCGCGTACTTGTGGGCGACCGTCGGGTGCACCTCGGGGTCCGGGTTCGCCATCGCGAACACGAAGGACCGGGGCGCCATCGAGGCCACCGCGGCCTCGGGCACCGTTCCCCCGGACACCCCGATGAACACGTCCGCCCCGGCCAGCGCGGCATCGAGGCCACCGCTGAGACCGGCCCGGTTGGTGATCTCGGCGAGCTCCCGCTTGGCGGGGTTGAGGTCGTCCCGGTCGCGGCTGACGATGCCCTTGCGGTCGGCGACCGCAACGTCCCCGATGCCCGCTTCGAGCAGGAACTTGGCGATGGCGACCCCGGCGGCACCGGCCCCGGAGATGACCGCGCGCAGGTCACCGAGGGTGCGCCCGGTCAGCTTCGCGGCGTTGCGCAGTGCGGCGAGGGTGACGACGGCGGTGCCGTGCTGGTCGTCGTGGAAGACGGGGATGTCCAGCCGTTCCTGGAGCTTGCGCTCGATCTCGAAGCAGCGCGGCGCCGAGATGTCCTCCAGGTTGACGCCGCCGAAGGACGGGGCCAGCCGGACGACGGTCTCGACGATCTCGTCCGCGTCGGTGGTCGCCAGGGCGATCGGCACCGCGTCGACCCCGGCGAACTGCTTGAAGAGGATCGCCTTGCCCTCCATGACGGGCAGGGACGCCTCCGGACCGATGTCGCCGAGCCCGAGCACGGCGGTACCGTCCGTCACCACGGCGACGACCTGCGACTTCCAGGTGTAGTCGTGGACGAGTTCGGGCTGCTCGGCGATGGCGCTGCACACCCGGGCGACGCCGGGGGTGTACGCGAGGGACAGCTCGTCCTTGTCGCGGACGGGCACGGTCGCCTGGACGGCCATCTTGCCGCCCCGGTGGAGGGCGAACGCGGGGTCGAAGGAATCGAGGGGCTCACCGTCGCCCTCGAATCCCGCACTGCCCTTGCCGCGCGTGCCCCCGTCGACGCCGGGTGCGCTGTTGTCGCTGTCGCTGCGAGGATTGACGATCTCCGCTGCCACTTGTCTTGCCCCTTAATTCTTAAGACTGAGGGTGACCACTCCTGGTAAAGGGGTGGGCGGGCACCGTGCCGGATCCGGTGTCCTCGAAGCCCGGAGCGGAAGCCCGGAGCGCTTCGAACACGCAACTGCCTGTGACGCATGCGGACCTGGCACGACGGGCGCGCCGCACGCGCGCCCTGAGCCCCTGATGAGGGGTGTAAAGAACCTTCATACCGGACGGACCGCTTGACGGACGAGTCCGGGGCGGCACGGTGATGTGACTCATACGCGAATTTCGTGAACATATGGACAAGACCGCGAGGGGTCGCCATCCATCCACGATCGTCCCGAATGGTCTCGTCGCGCACCCGCGGTCTCGCCGAAGATTTTTCGGCCCGGGATGATCAGTCCCGCAGAAGGTCCGGTCGGGATGTACCGGCCTGTCGGGATTCGGGGGTGACCCGTTATCCGATTTTGACATAGCAGGCCGACTCTTTGACCAGGCACGAATGGCAAGATGCCGTAATCACACGTGGTCGCGACACCCGAAGGTGTGTGCCCGCCGACCACCGGCACCTCACCCACTCGCCGGAGGATTCACCATGACCGCACGCTCCACCCGTCGCTCGTTCGCCGCGAAGTCCGGGCAGTCACGGCTCGCCGCGATCGGCGCGATCGCGGTCGCCGGCTCACTGCTGCTGACCGGCTGCGGCGACCAGACCAAGGAGAAGGACAAGGGGGAGTCGGGCGGCGACGTCAAGGCCGCCGCTCCGCTCGCCGACAAGCTCCCCCAGGCCATCCGGGACAAGGGTGAGGTCAAGGTCGGTTCGGACATCGCCTACGCGCCGGTCGAGTTCAAGGACAAGTCCGGCAAGACGGTCGGCATCGACCCGGACATCGCCGCCGCGATCGGCAAGCAGCTCGGCGTGAAGTTCACCTTCGAGAACGGTACGTTCGACACCCTCATCACCGGTCTGCGGTCCAAGCGCTACGACGTCGCCATGTCCGCCATGACGGACACCAAGGACCGTCAGAATGGCGTCGACGGCGACACGGGCAAGAAGGTCGGCGAGGGCGTCGACTTCGTCGACTACTTCAACGCGGGCGTCTCCATCTACACCCTCAAGGGCAAGACCCAGTCCATCGCGACCTGGGACGACCTCTGCGGCAAGAAGATCGTCGTCCAGCGCGGCACGGTCTCCCACGACCTCGCCAAGGCCCAGGCGAAGAAGTGCCCGTCCGGCAAGAAGCTGAGCGTCGAGGCGTACGACACCGACCAGCAGGCCCAGACCCGACTGCGCTCCGGTGGCGCGGACGCCGGCTCCGCGGACTTCCCGGTCGCCGCGTACGCGGTGGAGACCTCCGGCGGCGGCAACGACTTCGAGCTGGTCGGCGAGCAGGTCGAGGCCGCCCCGTACGGCATCGCGGTGGCGAAGGGCAACACCGAGCTGCGGGACGCCATCAAGGCCGCGCTCGACGCCATCATCAAGAACGGCGAGTACGCCAAGATCGTCGCCAAGTGGGGCGTCGACGGCGGCGCCGTGAAGGCGGCCGTGGTCAACGGCGGCAAGTGACCCCGCGCCCGCGCTGAAGCCGCCAGGCCACCGAAAGGCAAGATCCGTGTCCGTTGACATCGGCAAGACGGACGGTGCTCCCCCGAGCCCGCCGTCCTCCCGGCCGGAAGCCATCAAGGCCGTTCCGGTCCGGCACTACGGGCGGTACGTCGCCGCCCTGATCGCCGTCGCCCTGCTCGCGTCGATCGTCTACGCGTTCGCCCAGGGCAAGATCAACTGGGGCGCCGTCCCCGACTACTTCTTCGACGACCGCATCATCAAGGGCGTGGGCAGCACCCTGCTGCTCACCGCCCTGTCCATGATGATCGGCATCGGCGGCGGCATCCTCCTCGCGGTGATGCGGCTGTCCAAGAACCCGGTGACCTCGTCCATCGCGTGGTTCTACATCTGGTTCTTCCGGGGCACCCCGGTCCTGGTGCAGCTGTTCGTCTGGTTCAACCTGGGCCTGGTCTTCGAGTACATCAACCTCGGCTTCGTCTACAAGGACTACTGGTCGAGCTTCATGACGCCGTTCCTGACGGCGCTGCTCGGCCTCGGCCTCAACGAGGCCGCGTACATGGCGGAGATCTGCCGGGCCGGCCTGCTGTCGGTGGACGAAGGGCAGACCGAGGCGTCGCACGCCCTGGGCATGAGCCACTCCAAGACCCTGCGCCGCATCGTCATCCCGCAGGCCATGCGCGTGATCGTGCCCCCGACGGGCAACGAGGTCATCAACATGCTGAAGACGACCTCACTGGTGTCAGCGGTGCAGTACTACGAACTACTCAAGTACGCGCAGGACATCGGGCAGACCTCGGGCTCCCCGGTGGAGATGCTGTTCCTCGCCGCCGCCTGGTACCTGATCATGACCTCGGTGCTGAGCGTCGGCCAGTACTACATCGAGCGGTACTACGCCCGCGGCTCCAGCCGTCAGCTGCCGCCCACGCCCTGGCAGAAGGTCAGGAAGCACGTGTTCTCCCTGTCCAGCCGAAAGGGGGCCACGGCATGACCGCGATGGTGAAGGCCGAAGGCGTCCACAAGTCCTACGGCAACGTCGAGGTCCTCAAGGGCATCGACCTGGAGGTCGCGACGGGCGAGGTGTTCTGCCTCATCGGCCCGTCCGGCTCCGGCAAGTCGACGTTCCTGCGCTGCATCAACCACCTGGAGAAGGTCAACGCCGGGCGGCTGTACGTGGACGGGCAGCTCGTCGGCTACCGCCAGAAGGGCGACAAGCTGTACGAGCTCAAGGACAGCGAGGTCGCCCTCAAGCGCCGTGACATCGGCATGGTCTTCCAGCGCTTCAACCTGTTCCCGCACATGACGGCGCTGGAGAACGTCATGGAGGCGCCGGTCCAGGTCAAGCGGCAGTCGAAGGCCCAGGCCCGGGAGCGCGCCCGGGAGTTGCTGGCCCGGGTGGGCCTCGCCGACAAGGCGGGCAACTACCCCTCACAGCTCTCCGGCGGTCAGCAGCAGCGGGTGGCCATCGCCCGCGCCCTGGCGATGGACCCGAAGCTGATGCTGTTCGACGAGCCGACCTCCGCGCTCGACCCGGAGCTGGTCGGCGACGTGCTGGACGTGATGCGGGACCTCGCGGAGTCGGGCATGACGATGGTCGTCGTCACCCACGAGATGGGTTTCGCCCGTGAGGTCGGCGACTCGCTGGTCTTCATGGACGGCGGCGTCGTCGTCGAATCGGGTGATCCGCGCGAGGTCCTGACGAACCCCCGGCACGAGCGCACCCGGTCCTTCCTCTCGAAGGTCCTGTAACCCCCCGCCCGCACCACCCGTCAGGAACCGCGAGGTGCGCCCCCGCCCGGGGGCGCACCTCGCGGTCGTCGTCCTCCCGCAAGGCGCCCTACCGCAGGGCGAGGACCATCGCGTCGGACGGCGAGGCCCACACCCCCCGCGCCTCGGCGAACCCGCCCTCCCGCAGCGCCCGCACGTGCCAGTCGAGCGAGGGCGTGTCCCCCTCCGCGTGCTCACCGAAGATCGCGAACCGCCGTGCGGTGGCCTCGGCGAGCACCGGGTCCCGTCCGACCACCTCCCACCAGGCGGCCCAGTCGAGCGCCCCGGCCGCCCGCTCCCGCTCGCGCCGCGCACGGCGCAACGCGGCGTCCGCCTCGTTGATCCGGGGCGTCAGCTCGTCGATCATGTGGTCGGCGTTCATGAACGCTCCGCCGTCCCGGACGACCCCGGCGAGCTGTCCGTACAACGCGGCGAGCGGTTCCCGGTGCAGCCAGTGCAGCGCGGTCGACGTGAGCACCGCGTCGTAGGAGTCGTGCGGCAACTGCTCCCACCAGTCCGGCGTCGTCAGGTCGGCGGTCACGAAGGAGACACGGTCATCACCCGCGAAGGTGCCTTCGGCGATCATGAGGAGCGCCGGATCGAGATCCACCCCGGTACTTGTCGCGTTCGGGAACCTCCGGAGCAGCCGATCCGTAATACTCCCCGTACCGCATGCGAGGTCGAGCACCCGGGGTTCGGGGCCGGCGATCGCCTCGACCATGTCCAGCATGACCCGGAACCGCTCCTCGCGGTCCGGCATGTACCACTCCTGCTGTCGGTCCCAGCTCCGCTGCCAGGCTCGCCAGTCGGTTCCGGTCGTGGTCCCGGTCATTCGTCCCGTACCTCTCCTGCGCGGCCGTTCGGGAGGCGCACCCGGTTCCGTTACGACCCGGAGGGCCCGCCCGGCGGGCCGCTCCGGGCACAGCACCGAGGAACCACCCGATGAACGTAATACCCTTGGGCAGTGAGCAACCATTACCCATTGCCTTCACGACCATAGACGGCGCCCGTAAGGACTACAAGTGGAACTCGCCTATTACTCGGACTATGCCGTACGCCTGGTCAACAGCGAGGAACCCGAACGGGGCCAGGACGCGCTGACCTCGGTCGAGGCCGTGCGGGACCTGTTCGGCGCCAGCAAGTCCGCCGCGCGACGGGCCACGGACACCGACGTGACGCGGCTGCGCTCGGTACGGGCCCGGCTGCGCTCGGTCTTCGAGGCGGCGGACGGCGGTGACGAGACCCTGGCGGTGGACCTGCTGAACTCCCTGCTGCTGGAGTTCCCGGTGAGCCCGCAGATCTCCGGCCACGACTACCGCGACGACGACGGCCGCCCCCTGTGGCACATGCACCTCGCGGACCACCCGTCGAACGCGACCGCCGGGTACGCGGCCATCGCGGCGATGGGCCTCGCCATCCACCTCACCGAGTACGGCGTCGACCGCCTGGGCCTGTGCGAGGCCGCGCCCTGCCGCAACGCCTACCTCGACACCTCGACCAACCGCTCCCGGCGCTACTGCTCCGACCGCTGCGCGACCCGGGCGAACGTGGCCGCCTACCGGGCCCGCAAGCGCCTGGAGGCCGAGCGCGTCGACACCGGCCGCACGGCGGTCAGCGCCCAGCCGAGCGCCCCGCTCCAGGACCGCTGACCGGGGGTCCGGCGCCTCGGCCGGTACCGCCCGAGCACCCGCCCCAGGACGAACTCCTCGGGCACCGTCCCGTACACCGTGCTGTCCCCGCCCGCCGTCGGATTGTCCGCGAGGACCCACCACCCGCCGTCGCGCCGCTCCACGGCCCGCTTCACGACGAGCAGGTTCTGCTGGAGCGGATGGCGCAGCACGACGACCTGTCCGGGGCGCACCCGGACCCCGTAGCGCACCAGCAGCCGGTCCCCGCCGTACAGCGTCGGCACCATCGAGGGCCCTTCCACCTCGGCCAACCCGAACAGCGCACGGGCCTCCCGCTCCTGTGCTGCTTCCGGCATCGCATACCTCCCGGTCCGTTCCGCCACCAGTCCGAATCCCGCCCGGACTTTCGTCCTAGGCCCCCGGGGGCGCTCGCAAAAACCCCTTCCCCACGGAGTAATGTCCCACCTGAGAAGACGATCACGAGGAAGGACGGCTCCATGCTCTCCCGCCTATTCGCCCCCCGGGTGAAGGTCAGCGCACACTGCGACCTGCCCTGCGGGGTCTACGACCCGGCCCAGGCCCGCATCGAGGCCGAGTCGGTCAAGGCCGTGCAGGACAAGATGGCCGGCAACGACGACCCGCACTACCAGGCTCGCGCGACGGTCATCAAGGAGCAGCGCGCCGAGCTGGCCAAGCACCACGTCTCGGTCCTGTGGAGCGACTACTTCAAGCCGCCGCACTTCGAGAAGTACCCCGAGCTGCACCAGCTGGTCAACGACACCCTCAAGGCCCTCTCGGCCGCGAAGGCGTCCACCGACCCGGCCACCGGGCAGAAGGCGCTCGACTACATCGCCCAGATCGACAAGATCTTCTGGGAGACCAAGAAGGCTTGATCACCGGTCGACGGTGCGCAGGCCGCCGTGCGGTCGGCGCGACACCGAGAAGGGCCCGCCCGGGCAGGATCTCGCCGGGCGGGCCCTTCTGTGCGTTCCGGTGCGCCGCCGGCCCGACCGACCGGGTCGGGCCCTCCGCTCAGGGGTGGCGGCCCGCGAGGACGCAGAACTCGTGGCCTTCCGGGTCCAGAAGGACCACCCAACTCACCTCGCCCTGCCCGACGTCGGCGTGTCGAGCGCCCAGGTCGAGCAGTCGACGGACCTCCTCGTCCTGCTCCCGGTCGGTGGGGTTGACGTCGATGTGGAGCCGGTTCTTGACGGTCTTGCCCTCGGGCACCCGTGCGAAGGTCAACGTCGGTGGCACCGGGCCCGGGCGGTCCCTGCCCTCGGGCACCAGGGGCGATCCGATGGTGACGACGTCGTCGCGGTCGTCCCGCACCTCGTAGTCGAGGACCGCGCACCAGAACCGGGCCAGGGCCCGGGGGTCGGCGCAGTCGATCTCCAGGTCGGTGAACTTGCTGGCCATGTCGGGGCTCCTCCGTCAGGACGCGGCGGGTTCCCGCCACATCGGCCACATCGTCGGACCGTCCGGCAGTTCCAGCACCGGTTCGCGGACCTCGAAGCCCAGGCGCCGGTACAGGTCCCGGCTGCGGGGGTTGCTGGCCTCCAGGTACGCGGCTGTGCCCGCCCGGTCGCAGCGTTCCAGGACCGGCCGGATCAAGGTGGTGCCCAGCCCCTGGCTCCGGCGGTCCGGGTCCACCGCGATCATCCACAGGTACTCGTGGGCGGCGTGGGTGGGATGGAGGCGCCCGGTCAGCCGGCCGACCTGCTCGATCCGCTCGTTGTCGGGGTCGACCGCCTCCCGCATCAGCGCGGGCCCGTCCACCCCGTCCGGGTCCTCGTGGCCGCCCTCGGGCATGCTGAGCCACAGGGCGACGGCGGACCCGTCCTCGGTGAGGTCCACGCGGCCCGCCTCCAGCACGATGTCCAGGATGCCCCCCATCATCCGCTGGTGCTTGTGGTGGAAGTCCTCCTCGGCCGGGAACACCCACCGGCTGACCGGGTCCCCCCGAAAGCCCCGGTCGAGCAGGCCGACCACGGTCTCCCGGTCCGTGGCCCCCGCCGTCCGAATCCCCACACTCATCACTTCCGCCTTCCCGTCAACATCCGCATCGGAAGCCACAATTGAACCTCAGGCGGGGTAACGGGGCGGTGAGCGACCCGACCGGGCGGCCGGGGGCGGACCGCGGGCGCCGAACGGCCCCCGCGGTCCGCCCCCGCGGCTACGCGGAACGGCGGGTGACGAACTCGGCCAGCGACAACAGCTCCCCGGCCGCCTCCGGCCCCGGCAAGGCCCGCGCCAGCAGCTGCACCGCCCGGCCCATCCGGTCCGCCGCCTGGTGCTGCGCCCAGTCCCGCCCCCCGGCGGCCTCCACGGCGAGCACCGTGCGTTCGAGGTCGCCGGGGTCGGCGGACCGGGCGGGGACCCGGTAGAGCGCCGCCAGTTCGGCACCCGCCGCGGTGCCCGAACCGAGCGCGGCGACCACCGGCAGGGACTTCTTGCGGGCGAGGAGGTCCGCGCCGGCGGGCTTCCCGGTGTGCCGGGGGTCGCCCCAGATGCCGATCACGTCGTCGATCAGTTGGAAGGCGAGCCCCGCCTGCCGCCCGAAGGCGTCGAGCGCGGCCACCTGCTCCTCCCCCGCGCCGGCGTACAGCGCGCCGAGGGCGCACGCACAGCCGAGGAGCGCCCCGGTCTTGGCCTCCGCCGTGGCCAGGCACTCGTCCAGGGTCACCTCGTCGGGCGCCCGCCGTTCCATGGCGGTGTCGGACTGCTGGCCCGCGCACAGTTCGATGACGCACGCGGCGAGCCGGGCCGCCGCCCGGGGGGCCGCCGGGTGGGCGTCCTCGACGAGCTCCCGTTGGGCGAGCGCCGCGAGGGCGTCCCCCGTGAGGATCGCGTCGGCGTCGCCGAACTCGGCCCAGACGGTGGGCCGGTGGCGCCGGGTGGCGTCGCGGTCCATCACGTCGTCGTGCAGCAGGGTGAAGTTGTGCGCCAGTTCGACGGCCGCCGCCGCCCGCACGGCGTCCTCGGGCCGGCCGCCGAGCGCCCGCGCCGCCGCCAGCACCAGGGCGGGCCGGACGGCCTTGCCCGCGTTGCCGTCGGTCGGGGTACCCTCCGCGTCCTCCCAACCGAAGTGGTAGCGGGCGATCCGGCGCAGCTGACCGGGGAGCGTGCCGACGCAGCGGCGCAGCTCCGGGTCGACACGGGTGCGCGCCCCGTCGAGCAGGGCCGCCGCCTCGGGGTCCGGGCCCGCCCGCTCCGGGCCCGCCCGCTCCGGGGCCGCCCGCTCCGGGGCCGCCGTGGCGACGGGGGGCGGCGCGGGGGGCGTGACCAGGACGTCCGCGCCCGCCGTGGGGTCCGGGCCGGTGGGCGTCACGGCCAGCGGCCGATCTCGACGTTCTCCAGGATGCCGAGGGCGTCCGGGACGAGCACCGCGGCCGAGTAGTACGTCGTCACCAGGTACGAGGTGATCGCCTGCTCGCTGATGCCCATGAAGCGCACGGACAGGCTCGGCTCGACCTCGTCCGGGATGCCCGACTGGCGCAGGCCGACGACGCCTTGTTCGGCCTCGCCGGTGCGCATGCAGATGATGGAGGTCGTCCGGGCGTCGGTGATCGGGATCTTGGTGCAGGGGTAGAGGGGCACCCCGCGCCAGGTCTGGATGCGGGTGCCCTCGACGTCGATGGACCCGGGGACCAGTCCGCGCCGGTTGCACGCGCGCCCGAACGCGGCGATGGCCTGCGGATGGGCGAGGAAGAGCTGCGATCCGCGCCGGCGACTGAGGAGTTCGTCCAGGTCGTCGGGGCCCGGTGCCCCGTCGTGCGGTTGGATGCGCTGCTCGTACTCGCAGTTGTGGAGCAGACCGAAGTCCCGGTTGTTGATCAACTCGTGCTCCTGGCGTTCCTTGAGCGCCTCGATCGTGAGCCTGAGCTGCTGTTCGGTCTGGTCCATGGGCTGGTTGTAGAGGTCGGCGACCCGGGTGTGGACGCGCAGGACGGTCTGCGCCACGCTCAGCTCGTACTCGCGCGGGGACGCCTCGTAGTCGACGAAGGCGCCCGGCAGCCGGGCCTCGCCGACGTGCCCGGCGGACAGGTCGATCTCCCGCTCGCCGTAGGTGTTGGCGCGCTGCCCGGGGATCGCCCGGCGGGCTTCGAGGTGCGCCCGCAGGGAGTCGCTGCGGTCGGCCACCCGTTCGAACGCCGTGCGGGGCAGCACCAGGACCGTGCAGGCGGTGGCGGCCCGGGCGGTGAACTCCCAGACGGCGTCCGGGTCGACGAGCGCCTGCTCACCGAAGTGCGCGCCGTCCGCGAGGACTTCGAGGACCGCCTCGTCGCCGTACGGTCCGGTGCCGAGCTTCTCGATCCGGCCGTGCGCGAGCAGGAAGACCCCGTCGGACGGGTTCCCGGACCCGGCGAGCACCTCGCCCGGTGCGTAGTGCCGCTGCTCGCAGCCGTCGGCCAGTTCGCCGAGGATGCCCTCGTCCCCGTAGTCCCGCAGGAGGGGCAGCTCGCCGAGTTCCGCGGGGATGACGCGGACGCTGTCCCCGGTCTTCACGAACGTCACCCGGCCGTCTCCGACCGCGTAGGTCAGCCGCCGGTTGACCCGGTACGCGCCCCCCTGCACGGGGACCCACGGCAGCTTCCGCAGCAGCCAGCGCGCGCTGATCTCCTGCATCTGCGGTGCCGACTTGGTCGTGGTGGCCAGGTTCCGCGCTGCTGCGGTGCCGAGACTGCGCTGCGGCTGTTCGTCGCGGACCTCTTCGCCTACCGACATCTGTACTTGCCCTCCCGGTACGTGCACTGACCTGCGGGGAGGAGCCTGACAGTACGGAGCGTGCCGGTGCCATCACACAAAAGAGCGGGATTGGAAGCCGCCGTTCGGGTCAGACGTCGATTTGTGGCGAACCGTTTCTACACACCGGGGCGTTCCGGTGCGCCGCACCGCCGTTCGGATGACGTGGAAGCGGTGGGGGGAACTCCAAGATCCCGCCGCGCGTTCACCGGATGCGCGTACCGAACACGACACCGAGCCGCCGGAAGGCGGCGCGACGAACGGAAGTGGTTCACGATGGCGGGATTCCTCGACCGTGCCAAGGAGCAGGTCCAGCAGGGTCTCACCCAGGGCAAGCAGAAGCTGGACGAGGTGCAGGCGCAGCGGGCCGGGGCCGACCTGCTGAAGCGGCTCGGCGCGGCGTACTACGCGGAGCGCCAGGGCAACGGCTCGCCGGAGGCGACCCAGCGCGCCGTCCAGGAGCTGGAGAGCCACATCGCGGTGCACGGGGACGGCGTACTGCGCCACTGACCCCCGCCCCACCGGCGCAGTGCGGGGCCGAGGCCGATCGCGGACCGCCCCGGCCCCCGCCGCCGCGCCTCGACCGGCTCCGGTCCCGGCCAGGGCCCGCCCCCGCGTCGGGGTTCCCGGCCGTCCGGCGAGAATGGACGGGTGACGGGACGGGTCGGGGAAGGCGGAGCGGTCGCAGCACCCGCAGGGGTGGGGGCGCGGCTGCCGTCCCCCCTGCTCGACGTGCGGGACGACCGCTTCGACGCCCACGGCGTGCGGCTCGCGCTGAAGCGGGACGACCTGATCCACCCGGACGTGGTCGGCAACAAGTGGCGCAAGCTCACGCCGAACCTGGCCGCGGCGGGTCAGCGCACGGTCGTCACCTTCGGGGGCGCCTACTCCAACCACCTGCGGGCCACCGCCGCCGCGGGGCGGCTCCTCGGGCTGCGCACCCTCGGGGTGGTGCGCGGCGACGAACTGGCCGACCGCCCGCTGAACCCCTCGCTCGCCCGCTGCGCGGCCGACGGCATGCGGCTGCGGTTCGTCGACCGGGCGACCTACCGGCGTGCCGCCGAGCCGGAGGTGCTGGCCGCGCTGCTGGCCGCCCTGCCCCTCGCCCCCGAGGACGCGTACGTCGTCCCGGAGGGCGGCAGCAATCCACTCGCCGTGCAGGGCTGCGTACCGCTCGGTCGTGAGCTCCGGGGGCGGGCGGACGTCGTGGCGGTGGCCTGCGGCACCGGCGGGACGCTCGCCGGGCTGGCTGCGGGGCTCGACCCCGAGCAGCGGGCGCTCGGGGTGCCCGTCGTGGGCGGCGGGTTCCTCGCCGAGGCGACGGCCGGACTCCAGCGGGCGGCCTTCGGGGAGCGGCGCGGCACCTGGTCGCTGGACGACCGCTTCCACTGGGGCGGGTACGCCCGGGTGCCCGCGCCCCTGCGGGAGTTCGCCGATGACTTCGCCCGGCGGCACGGGCTCGCGGTGGAGCGCCTCTACGTCGCGAAGCTGCTGTGGGCGCTGCTGAAGCTCACCGAGGAGGGCGCCTTCCCGGCGGGGACCCGACTCGTCGCCGTGGTCACCGGACGCCCCGGTCCCGAAACGGACGGGCAGGGGTGACCGGGCGGGCTCAGTCCACGTCCTCCTCCCGGTAGACGGCCGCCTCCTCCAGGTCCAGCCGGCGCAGCAGCGTCCGCATCAACTCGTCGTCGATCACCCGGGCGTCGCGCAGCCGGACGAACACGTCCCGCTCCGCGGCGATCATCTCGCGGGTCAGTCGGCGGTAGGTGTCGTCGACGGACTCGCCGGTCACCGGATTGGGGGCGCCGAGCCGTTCCCAGACGGCGTTGCGGCGGCGCTCCAGGACCAGGCGCAGACGGTCCACGAGGGGCTCGGGCAGGGCGTTGCGCGGGTTGTTGAGGAGTTCTTCCAACCGTTGGTCGGCAGCGCGGGAGGCGGCGTTCTGGGCCTGCGCCTCGGCGAGGGTGCGGGCCTGGGTGTCGGGCCCGGGGAGCCCGAGGAGCCGGATCAGTCCGGGCAGGGTCAGCCCCTGGACGACGAGCGTGCCGATCACGGTGGTGAAGGTCAGGAAGAGGATCAGGTTGCGGGCGGGGAAGGGTTCGCCCGCGTGGGTGACCAGGGGGATGGAGAAGGCGATGGCCAGCGACACCACGCCGCGCATCCCGGCCCAGCTCACGACCAGCGGACGTCGCCAGTCCGTGTCGGACTCGCGTTCCCTGATCCGGGGCGACAGCCACAGCGGGAGGTAGGTCGCCGGGTAGCACCACACGAACCTCACCACGACGACCAGGAAGAACAGCGCCAGCGCGTACCAGGCGGCGTCGAGGCCGCCCACCGAACCCAGCCCCCGCAGCACCACGGGCAGTTGCAGCCCGATCAGCGCGAAGACGACGGATTCCAGGATGAACGACACCATCCGCCACACCGCGGCCTCCTGGAGCCGGGTCTCGAAGTCGACCTGCCAGGCCCGGTGACCGAGGTAGAGGGCGACGACGACCACGGCCAGCACGCCGGACGCCCCGACCTGTTCGGCCGCCGCGTAGGCGAGGAACGGGATGAGCAGCGACAGGGTGTTCTGGAGCAGCGCCTCCTTCAGATGGGTGCGCAGCCAGTGCAGCGGGATCATCAGGATCAGCCCGACGCCGACCCCGCCGACGGCCGCCACCAGGAACTCCCGGATGCCGCCGGCCCAGCTCATCCCCTCGCCCACCGCGGCGGCCAGCGCGACCTTGAAGGCGGTGATGGCGGTGGCGTCGTTCACCAGGGACTCGCCCTGGAGGATGGTGGTGATCCGGGGCGGCAGCCCCACCCGACGGGCGACGGCGGTCGCGGCCACGGCGTCCGGCGGCGCGATGACCGCTCCCAGCACCAGGGCCGCCGTCAGCGGCAGCCCGGGGATGAGCAGATGGGCGAGCCAGCCCACGGCGAGCGTCGCGAAGAGCACGTACCCGACGGACAACAGCGCCACCGGACGCAGGTTGGCCCGCAGGTCGAGGTACGAACTCTCCAGGGCGGCCAGTTGCAACAGCGGCGGCAGCAACAGCGGCAGCACGATGTGCGGATCGAGGGTGAACGCCGGGACGCCGGGCACGTAGGCGGCGATCAGACCGACCGTCACCAGCAGCAGGGGGGCGGGCACCGGGGTCCGGCGGGCCAGCCCCGCGACGGCGGCGCTCGCCGCGACCAGTCCGACCACCGACAGCGCGTCCATCGCGACTCCCTCTCGTCGTCCCGGGCACCCGCGGCGACGCCCCGGACCCGTCCGTCCGGGCCCGTCCGCCGTACTGCCGGGCGGTCGGGCGGAACCGCAGGGCCCCCGCGGCCCGGCACGGATCAGTAACCTGGCCATCATGAAGGAGTGCACGCACGTTTCGGCGCTGCCCGAGCCGGAGCCGAAGCCCCTGAGCGAGACGTGTCTGGGCTGTCTGGCCGCCGGGACGAACCCGGTGCAGTTGCGCATGTGCCTCGACTGCGGCCATGTCGGCTGCTGCGATTCGTCGCCCCTGCGCCACGCCACCGGGCACCACGAGGAGACCGGGCATCCGATCATGCGGACGTTCGAGCCCGGGGAGGAGTGGCGCTGGTGTTTCGTCGACTGCGTACTCGTCTGACCGCACGGTGTGCACGGACCCCACGGACGGGTGACGGGTCGCCGCCGTGCCCCGGACGAGCGCACGGGGCGCGGTGACGGTTCGACCGCCGGGCGTGTGGGTACGTCACCCCGGCGCGCCGAGAGGGCGAGGGAGGCCGGGACCGTCATCGCATCGGTATCCACCACCCCCTACCCACCGTGCGTGCCCATGTGCTTACGATGAGTGAGGTCAAGGGGCGGGGTCCCCGGGACACCCGCGCCGTGAGCGCGATAGCGTCACCGCTGCACCATGTTGCGCGTTACCCGGGGGGCGCTCCCCCGGAGCCCCGAAGAGCTTGTACCACCTTGGAGGTGAGGGTGTCCCAGATCGCAGGAGAGCCCGGGACCCAGGACTTCGTGGAAGTCCGGCTGCCGGCTGCGGGTGCCTACCTGTCGGTGCTGCGGACGGCGACGGCCGGTCTCGCGGCGCGTTTGGACTTCACCCTCGACGAGATCGAGGACCTCCGTATCGCCGTCGACGAAGCGTGCGCGATCCTGCTCCAGCAGGCCGTGCCCGGCTCCGTCCTCAGCTGTGTGTTCCGGCTCGTGGACGACTCCCTGGAAGTCACCGTCTCGGCCCCGACCACGGACGGCCGTGCGCCGGAGCGCGACACCTTCGCCTGGACGGTGTTGTCCGCCCTCGCGGGCAAGGTCGACTCGTCCGTGGCCGATGACAAGACCGTGTCGATCAGTCTCTACAAACAACGCGGCGCGGGACCCGGTCCGGCGTGAGGAACGGGGACGGACCGGTGCGGGACGAGGGACACGACACACCGGGGCCGCCCGCCGACGGGACGGGCGGCCGGCCCGCCCCGCACACGCCGGGCGGCATCCCCGAGCAGCAGGCCAGGCCGCACCCGGACGACGGGCTCCGGGAACCGGCCGGGCCGGCGGCGCCGGACACGGTCGACGCGTTGGAGCAGGCACAGCCGGGCGCCCCCGGGGGCACGGACGAGCGCGAGTCGCCGTCCGGCCGGGGCAGCGGACCGGGGGCACCTCCCAGCGGGAGCTGGGGGAGGGCGGGATACATGAGCGAGCACGAGCGGACCGGTGAGCGGGACGTGAGCGGACCTGGCGCCGGGGAGGGCCAGCACGTCCCACACGTTCAGCACGTCCCACACGTCCGGCACGACCCCCAGGACCGGAGCGCGGCGCGGGCGATGTTCGTCACGCTGCGCAAGCTGCCCGACGGCAGCCCGGAGTACGCGGAACTGCGCAACCAGCTCGTCCGGATGCACCTGCCGCTGGTGGAGCACCTCGCACGACGGTTCCGCAACCGCGGGGAGCCGCTGGACGATCTGACGCAGGTCGCGACCATCGGGTTGATCAAGTCGGTGGACCGGTTCGACCCGGAGCGCGGCGTCGAGTTCTCCACCTACGCGACGCCGACCGTCGTGGGCGAGATCAAGCGGCACTTCCGCGACAAGGGCTGGGCGGTCCGGGTGCCCCGGCGGCTCCAGGAGCTGCGGCTGGCGCTGACCACGGCGACGGCCGAGCTGTCCCAGCAGCACGGGCGCTCCCCCACCGTGCACGAGCTGGCCCAGAAGCTGGCGATCTCCGAGGAGGAGGTGCTGGAGGGGCTGGAGTCCGCCAACGCGTACTCCACCCTCTCCCTCGACGTGCCGGACACGGACGACGAGTCGCCCGCCGTGGCCGACACCCTCGGTGCGGAGGACGAGGCGCTGGAGGGCGTGGAGTACCGCGAATCCCTCAAGCCGCTGCTGGAGGACCTGCCCCCGCGGGAGAAGCGCATCCTGCTGCTGCGCTTCTTCGGCAACATGACCCAGTCGCAGATCGCCCAGGAGGTCGGCATCTCGCAGATGCACGTCTCCCGGCTGCTGGCCCGGACGCTGGCCCAGCTCCGCGAGAAGCTGCTGGTCGAGGAGTAGCCCGGCGTCCCGGACATGAGGAGGGGCCCGCAGCCGTGACGGCTGCGGGCCCCTCCTCATGTCCGGGACGCCTAGGCGCTGCCGGGGCCCTTGATCCCCAGGGCCTCGGTGGTCTGGACGTTGACCAGGAGGACCAGGGTGGTCACCGCGGCCACGGCGAGGGCGATGCCGCCGGGGATCAGCATGCTGTTGGCCTGGAGCAGGCTCCACGCCACCGGCAGGGCGACGAGCTGGGTCATGATCGCGGGGCCGCGGCTCCAACTGCGTCGGGCCCACAGGCCCCTCGCGGCGATCAGCGGCAGGGCCGCGAGCGCGACGAGCGTCAGGCCCGCCATGGCCGCCTGCCCCGCGCTGCCCTCCCCGGACAGACCGCGGACCAGTACGTAGACGCCGCCGACGACGAGTGCGGCGCCCTCCAGGCCGGTCAGGGCCGCGGCCCCGGTCAGCCGGCCGGGACGGGGGCCCTCGGGGGTCTCCCCGGAGCGCGCGCCGGGGGTGGACTTCTGCTCAGCACTCACCCCAGCAGGGTAGCCCGCACCCGGCGGGCGCCGGTGCGTCGGGCCCGTCGGCCCGCTGCACCCGAATGTGGGCCCACCACTCCCGGCTCGGTACCCTGCATGACATGCGCGCACTCCTCGTGGTCAACCCGGCAGCTACCACCACGAGCGCGCGTACCCGCGACGTACTGATCCACGCACTGGCGAGCGAGATGAAGCTCGAAGCGGTCACCACCGAGTACCGCGGGCACGCCCGGGACCTCGCCCGGCAGGCGGCCCAGGGCGACGAGATCGATCTGGTGGTCGCGCTCGGCGGGGACGGCACGGTCAACGAGGTCGTGAACGGCCTCCTCGGCGACGGCGGGAGCGCCCCCGAGCCGGAGCGCACGCCCCGGCTCGCCGTGGTGCCCGGTGGCTCGACGAACGTGTTCGCCCGGGCCCTCGGACTGCCGAACGACGCGGTGGAGGCGACGGGCGCCCTGCTGAACGCGATCGAGACCGGCTCCGAGCGCACCATCGGCCTCGGCCGGGCGGTCGGCACCCCCGGCACTGCGGACGAGGCGATTCCCGGGCGCTGGTTCACCTTCTGCGCGGGGCTCGGATTCGACGCCGGAGTGGTCGGACGCGTCGAACAGCAACGCGAGTTGGGAAAGCGTTCGACGCACGCGCTTTATCTGCGGCAGGTCCTGAGGCAATTCCTGGGCGAACAGCGTCGGCACGGTTCGATCACCCTGGAGCAGCCGGGCCGGGAACCAGTGGAAGATCTTCTGGTGTCCATAGTCTGCAATACGGCTCCGTGGACCTTCCTGGGCAATCGCCCGGTCTACGCGGCGCCGCGGGCCTCGTTCGACACGGGGCTCGACGTCCTCGGCCTGAGCCGGCTGACCACGGGTGCGGTGACCCGCTATGCCACTCAATTGATCACTTCGTCCCCCGAGCGGGGGCCCCGCGGCAAGCACGCCGTCACCCTTCACGACCTCCAGCAGTTCACCTTGCATTCGAAGGTGCCGCTCCCCTTGCAGATGGACGGAGACCACCTAGGACTGCGCACTAGCGTGACGTTCCTAGGCGTAGACCGTGCACTGCGTGTGATTGTGTGAGCGGAAGCAGCAAAAGTCCTTGCACTCGAACGTTTAGGCAAGGCTCCACCCCATGGAAGTACGGCTGTGACCTAGTCGACACCGAGGAATCAAAAAAAACTTTCCAGAAGGGGTTGTATCCGTAGCCGAGGTTTGCGAGTCTCTACGTGGCGCTCAGGACGGGCCGCACCACCGCCCTCCATAGAGAGTCCGAACCCCTCCTCAAACTCTAGGACCGCCCCGGGTCACATCCGGGAGTAGGCCCTTCCCTTGTCGAGGGATTCGTGAAAGCGTTCACATTCACAAGCACACTGATGTACCACCAAGAGAGGTAGCAGCCATGGACTGGCGTCACAACGCCGTTTGCCGCGAGGAAGACCCCGAGCTGTTCTTCCCCATCGGCAACACCGGTCCCGCGCTGCTGCAGATCGAGGAAGCGAAGGCCGTCTGCCGCCGCTGCCCCGTCATGGAGCAGTGCTTGCAGTGGGCGCTTGAGTCCGGTCAGGACTCGGGTGTCTGGGGTGGCCTCAGCGAGGACGAGCGCCGCGCAATGAAGCGTCGTGCCGCTCGCAACCGGGCGCGGCAGGCCAGCGCCTGACGCCCAGCCGCCCGTACGAGTCTCAGCCGGCGGCGCGTACAGCGAGTACGCAACTCCCGCCTCCCGAGCCGCAGCGCGTAGAACCCGTAGTGCTCTTGCGTGAGCCCCGGATCCTGGTGATCCGGGGCTTTCCGCTTTTCCCGTGCGGGGGCGTTGCGGTCGTCCCGTGCGGTGCGCTGTAGTTGCCCGCGCAGTTCCCCGCGCCCCTTACGGGTGCGTCCTGCTGGGGGTGCGCTGTCCCGTGCGGGTGCGCTGGGGTTGCCCGCGCAGTTCCCCGCGCCCCTTACGGGCGCGTCCCGGTGGAGGTGCGCTGTCCCGTGCGGGTGCGTGGTGGTTGCTCGCGCAGTTCCCCGCGCCCCTTACGGGCGCGTCCCGGTGGAGGTGCGCTGTCCCGTGCGGGTGCGCTGGGGTTGCTCGCGCCGTTCCCCGCGCCCCTTACGGGCGCGTCCCGGTGGAGGTGCGCTGTCCCGTGCGGGTGCGCTGCGCGGTTGCGCAGTTCCCCGCGCCCCTGATCGGGGCACGACACCCCGGAGGACGCGCCCCGAAAGGGGGCGCGGGGAACGGCGCAGCCAGCCACGACGCCCCCGCACCCGGCAACGCACCCGCACGGGTGCGCACCGAAGGGGCGCGGGGAACGGCGCGAGCAACCACCACGCACCCGCACGGAACAACGCACCCCCAGCGGGACGCGCCCGTGAGGGGCGCGGGGAACTGCGCGGGCGACCCCAGTGCGCCCGCACTCGGCAACGCACCCGCACGGGAGCGCACCGAAGGGGCGCGGGGAACGGCGCGAGCGACCACCACGCACCCGCACGGGACACCGCACGGAAACGGCTACGGGTGGCGGCGGACCGGGAGGTCGAGCGTGACCCGCGTGCCGCCCCCGGGCGCGGGCAGCATGCCGAACGTGCCCCCGAGCTCCCCCTCGACCAACGTCCGGACGATCTGGAGCCCCAGATTGCCGGACCGGTGGGGGTCGAACCCCTCGGGCAACCCGACCCCGTCGTCCTGGACGGTGACGAGCAACCGCTCCTGCTGGACGGTCCCCCCGCGCACCGCGGACACCTCGACCGCGCCCGCGTCCAGCGGTCCGAACCCGTGCTCCAGCGCGTTCTGGAGCACCTCCGTGAGGACCATCGACAGCGGGGTGGCCACCTCCGCGTCGAGGATGCCGAAGCGGCCCGTACGGCGGGCCGTGACCTTGCCGGGGGACAGTTCCGAGACCATCGCCAGGACCCGGTCGGCGATCTCGTCGAACTCCACCCGCTCGTCCAGGTTCTGGGACAGCGTCTCGTGGACGATGGCGATGGAACCGACCCGGCGCACCGCCTCCTCCAGCGCGGCCCGGCCCCGTTCGGACTCGATGCGACGGGCCTGGAGCCGCAGCAGGGCGGCCACCGTCTGGAGGTTGTTCTTCACCCGGTGGTGGATCTCCCGGATGGTGGCGTCCTTGGTGATGAGTTCCCGTTCGCGGCGGCGCAGTTCGGTGACGTCGCGCAGCAGGACGAGGGAACCGATGCGCGGCCCCTTGGGTTTGAGGGGGATCGCACGGAGCTGGATCACTCCCCCGTTGCCCTCGATCTCGAACTCCCGGGGGGCCCAGCCGCTGGCCATCTTGACCAGGGCCTCGTCGACGGGCCCCCGGGACGGGGCGAGTTCGGCCGTCGCGGTGCCCAGGTGGTGGCCCACCAGGTCCGCGGCGAGCCCGAGGCGGTGGTAGGCGGAGAGGGCGTTGGGGGACGCGTACTGGACGATGCCGTCGGCGTCCAGCCGGATCAGTCCGTCACCGACCCGGGGGGAGGCGTCCATGTCGACCTGCTGGCCGGGGAAGGGGAAGGAGCCCGCGGCGATCATCTGCGCCAGGTCCGACGCGCTCTGGAGGTAGCTGAGTTCGAGCCGCGAAGGGGTGCGGACGGTGAGCAGGTTGGTGTTGCGGGCGATGACGCCCAGGACGCGGCCCTCCCGGCGGACGGGGATCGACTCGACCCGTACCGGGACCTCCTCGCGCCACTCCGGGTCGCCCTCGCGGACGATGCGCCCCTCGTCGAGGGCGGCGTCCAGCAGCGGGCGCCGGCCGCGCGGGACGAGGTGGCCGACCATGTCGTCCTGGTACGAGGTGGGGCCGGTGTTGGGGCGCATCTGGGCGACGGAGACGTACCGGGTGCCGTCGCTGGTGGGGACCCACAGGACGAGGTCCGCGAAGGAGAGGTCGGAGAGCAGTTGCCACTCCGAGACCAGCAGGTGGAGCCACTCCAGGTCCGTGTCGGACAGGGCGGTGTGCTGGCGTACGAGATCGTTCATGGAGGGCACGTCTGTGAGCGTACCTGGCCGGATCGCGTCGGCCCCCTGGCGGCGTCGGACGGGTGGGCGAGCACGGCGGTGGGGCGTCACCGCGGGCCGCCCCGGAAAGACCCGCGGGCCACGGTGCCTGGGAGGGACCCTCAACCCTCCCGGCACCGCAGCCCGGAGCAAACCCGGCCGGCGGGTGTGCGGTCCCGGTCGGCCGTTGGGTGAGGACCCGGTGCAGTCAGGGCAGAGAGCGCCGGTTCCTCGACCGTCCTCCTGTGCGGGGAGAACGGAATGGTGGTCCCGGGGAGTCCCCGGAGGTCCATCGTTTTCATTGTGGACTAGACCATTCACGTCTGTCCATGCGTTGGCCCATGTTTGTCGTGCGGGTCCGGGCGCTGGCGAGAAACGCTCGGTCCGGGCGCTCAGCGACGGACCAACTGGACCAGGGCGAAGACCCCCACGGCCACGATCACGGCGCGCAGGACGACCGGGCTGAACCGGCGTCCGACCAGCGCCCCCGCCTGCGCGCCGAGCGTGGAGCCCACCGCGATGAGCAGGACGGCGGTCCAGTCGAAGTCGGCGACGAAGAGGAAGAACACCGCGGCGACCCCGTTGACCACGGCGGCCAGCACGTTCTTGACGGCGTTCAGGCGTTGCAGGGTGTCGTCGATGAGGGAGCCCATGAGGGAGAGGTAGACGATTCCCTGGGCCGCGGCGAAGTACCCCCCGTAGACGCTGGCCAGGCCCATTCCGACCAGCAGGGGGACGCCGCCGTCGGGCCGGGGGCGGGTCCCCGCCTGTTCGCGGCGGCGCTTGACGGTCCGGGAGATCCACGGCTGGAGGACGACCAGCACCAGGGCGAGGCCCACGAGGACCGGCACGATCGTCTCGAAGGCGGTCTCCGGCAGTATCAGCAGCAGCGCCGCTCCGGCCACGGCGCCGAGGGCCGCGACGACGCCCAGCCGCAGCACCCGGTCGCGCTGTCCGACCAGTTCCCTGCGGTAGCCGAAGGCGCCGCTCAGCGAGCCCGGGACCAGACCGAGGGCGTTGGAGACGGTGGCGGTGACCGGGGGCAGGCCGGTGGCCAGCAGGACCGGGAAGGTGATGAGGGTGCCGGAGCCGACGACGGCGTTGATGGCTCCGGCACCCGCTCCGGCGGCGAGCACGGCGACCATCTCCCAGAGCGTCACGGGGTGGCCTCCCCCGCGACGGGACG
Organism: Streptomyces sp. NPDC005955; assembly: GCF_042871255.1. NCBI lineage: Bacteria > Bacillati > Actinomycetota > Actinomycetes > Kitasatosporales > Streptomycetaceae > Streptomyces > Streptomyces sp. NPDC005955. The sequence goes on from NZ_JBIAIF010000001.1 coordinate 118,140, forward strand.
GTGGACGCGGGGCCCGACGGGGGCGGGCGGCGGGAGCGGGCGGGGCTGCCGGAACGGGGGGATCATGGGGTGACGCTATCCGGGTGACGTCCGGCCCTTCCGGCGGCCCCGGCCGCGCGCCGGATCAGCGGGTCTCGGTGACCTTGGCGAGGGCCCGCGGGGCGTCCGGGTCCTGACCTCGGGCGATGGTGACCTCGTAGGCGAGCAGTTGCAGCGGGATGATCTCCAGGATCGGTTGGAGTTCCTCGGGCACGTCGTCCGTGGTGAGGACGAACCCGGCGGACGCGGCCTCCACCTGGGCCCGCGGGCCGATGACGACCAGGTCGGCGCCACGGCCCCGGAGCCGGTCGAGGACGGGTTGCAGGGCGTCCCCGCCCTTGCCCGCGGTGACCACGGCGATCACCGGGGAGATGTTGTCGACCATGGCGAGCGGCCCGTGCAGCAGATCGGCCCCGGAGTAGGACAGGGCGGGGATGTAGCTGGTCTCCATCAGCTTGAGCGCGGCCTCCTTGGCGGTGGGGTAGCCGTAACCGCGGGAGGTGATCACCATCCGCTCGGCGAACCGGTAGCGGGCGGCCAGCGTGCGGACCTCGGGCTGTCGGTCGAGCAGCTGGGCCGCCAGCTCCGGCAGCGGCAGCGCGGCGCCCCCGTCGCCGCCCGCGAGGCCCTCCACGAAGAGGTACAGGGCGAGCAGGGACGCCGTGTACGTCTTGGTGGCGGGCAGCGCGCGTTCGGGCCCGGCCATGATGTCGATGTGGAACTCGGAGACGGCCGCGAGCGCGGAGTCCGGGTTGTTGGTGACGGCGAGCGTGATCGCCCCGGACTCCCGGGCCGCCCGGGTGGAGGCCACCAGGTCGGGCGAGCCGCCGGACTGGCTGACGGTGATGACCAGGACGTCCCGCAGGTCGGGGCGGGCCCCGTAGGCGGTGGTGGTGGACATCGAGGTCAGCCCGCAGGGCAGGCCGCGCCGGATCTCCAGCAGGTACTTGGCGTAGAGGGCGGCGTTGTCGGAGGTGCCGCGGGCGGTGAGCAGGACGAAGCGGGGCGCGCGGGCGGCGACCTGCTCGGCCACCCGGCGCACGGCGGGGGCCGCGGTGTCGAGGATGCGGCGCAGCACCGCGGGCTGTTCGGCCATCTCGCGGGACATGATCCGGCCCGGCCGCTCGCTCTGCGGGTCGGTGGTGGTCGTGGCGGTCATGCGGGTCTCCTCCGGTGGGTGGCGGCTCCCGGGGCGGCGGGCCCCTTCCCATTCCACTCCCCCCGGGCGTCCGGCGCCCGCCCGGAGCGTTCCGGCACCCGTCCGCGCAGCACGTCCCCCGAACCCCCGCACAGCAGGGCAGTTCTGCTAGATTGGTCTATACCACATGGCGTATTTCCATCCGTGTTCGCTCTCCAGATCGGCAGGCTCAGAGTGGAAGTTGTGATCGTCCCGGACGCGGCAGCAGGCGGCGAACTCATCGCCGAGGCCATGGCGGCGTTGCTGCGACGCAAGCCCGACGCGGTCCTCGGTGTCGCCACCGGTTCCACCCCGCTCCCCGTCTACCGGGCGCTGGAGGCCAAGGTCCGCGCCGGACAGGCCGAGGTCGGGCGGGCGCGCATAGCCCAGCTCGACGAGTACGTCGGACTGCCCGCCGAGCACCCGGAGTCCTACCGTTCCGTGCTCCGCCGGGAGGTCCTGGAGCCGCTCGGCATCGGCGCCGACGCCTTCCTGGGCCCGGACGGGGCCGCCGAGGACGTCGCCGCGGCCTGTGCCGCGTACGAGACGGCGCTCGCCGACGCGGGCGGGGTGGACCTCCAACTGCTCGGGATCGGCACCGACGGGCACATCGGGTTCAACGAGCCCTGTTCCTCGCTCGCTTCCCGGACCCGGATCAAGACGCTCACCGAGCAGACCCGCGTCGACAACGCGCGCTTCTTCGACGGTGACATCGAGCAGGTCCCGCACCACGTGATCACCCAGGGCATCGGGACCATCCTGGACGCCCGCCACCTGGTGCTGCTCGCCACCGGTGAGGGCAAGGCGGAGGCCGTCGCCGCGACCGTCGAGGGCCCCGTCGCCGCGGTGTGCCCCGCCTCGGCCCTGCAACTGCACCCGCACGCCACGGTCGTGGTGGACGAGGCCGCCGCCTCCAAGCTGAAGCTCGCCGGTTACTTCCGGCACACCTTCGCGGCCAAGCCCGCCTGGCAGGGCATCTGAGCGGCCCGCACCCGGCACGACGAAGGCGCCGGGCGTCCCCTTGAGCGGGGGCGCCCGGCGCCTTCGTGTGCGCGGTGGGTGCCGTACGGCGAAACAGGCCCCCGTACCGAGCCCCAACTCGGTACGGGGGTCTGGCTCAGTGGGTGGTGGTCAGCGCCTCGGCGGCGGCCGTTCCACAGACCCGGGCGGCACCGTGCGTGGCGACGTACAGCGAGCCGACGGGGGTCGACTGCGGCACGCCCATCTCCACCACGACCGTGTCCGGTCGGGCCGCGACCAGGGTCGCGACGGCGTCCCGCATCCACGGGTGGCGGTGGGCGTCCCGGACCACGGCGACGATCCGCCGGTCCCCGGCCGCCTTCAGCGCCGCCTCGCCGGACGCGTCACCGGTGAAGCCCTCGCCCTCGGTGCCGGGCAGCAGCGCCCGGAGTTCGGCGGCGACGCCCCACGGGGTCTCGTCCCCGACGGCGATGTTGGCCTCCGGGGTGAAGGTGGCCACGAACGGCGTCCCCGTCACGGGCCCGGAGTAGCCGTCCCCGCGGGTCACCTGGAGCGCACGGCGCGCGGCGACCAGACCGACGTCGGCCTTGACGCCGGCGCCCTGCACCTCGGTGGTGCGCGTCCAGGCGGCCAGCGCCCGGACCCGGGCCGCCGCGTCGGCGAGCCGCTCCTCGGGAAGGTCACCGGTGCGCACGGCGGAGACGAGTGCGTCCCGCAGCCGCAGGACGGTGTCCTCGTCGTTCAGTCCGCCGCCGACGCAGATCGCGTCCGCGCCCGCCGCGATGGCGAGCACGCTGCCGCGCTCGATGCCGTACGTGCCGGCGATGGCCTGCATCTCCATGCCGTCGGTGACGATCAGGCCGTCGTAACCGAGTTCCTCGCGCAGCAGGCCCGTCAGGATGCGGCGGGACAGCGTGGCGGGGCGCTCGGCGTCCAGCGCGGGGACCAGGATGTGGGCGCTCATCACCGACCGGGAACCGGCCGCGATGGCCGCCAGGAACGGTGCGAGGTCCCGGGCGCGCAGGGTCTCCAGGTCCACGTCGATGCGGGGCAGCGCGTGGTGCGAGTCGACCGCGGTGTCACCGTGGCCGGGGAAGTGCTTGGTGCACGCGGCGACCCCGGCGGACTGGAGCCCCTCGACGTACGCGGCGGTGTGCCGCGCCACCAGGTCGGTGCCGGCGCCGAAGGAACGGACGCCGATGACCGGGTTGTCGGGGTTGGCGTTGACGTCCGCGGACGGCGCCCAGTTGAGGTTGACCCCGCACTCGGCGAGGCGGCGGCCCAGCTCGTGGGCGACCGCGCGGGTGAGGTCGACGTCGTCGACCGCGCCGAGTGCGTGGTTGCCCGGGAAGGACGAACCGTCGCGCACTTCGAGGCGGGTGACGTCGCCGCCCTCCTCGTCGATGGCGACCAGCACGTCGCCCCGCTCGGCGCGCAACTGTGCGGTCAGCGCGGCGAGTTGTTCGGGGGTGTGGATGTTCCGGCCGAACAGTCCTACGGAGGCGAGCCCTTCGCCGAGCCTGCGCAGCAGCCAGTCGGGTGCACTGGTGCCGTCGAAGCCGGGCTGGAGGACGGTGAGTGCGTCCTTGGTGAGGGTGTCGGTGGTGGCGAGTGTCGTCATCGGATGGCTATCCCTTCACTGCGCCTTCGGTGAGGCCGCTGACGGCCTTGCGCTGGAGGTAGACGAAGAGGACGAGAACCGGGATGGCGAAGATGCTGGAGGCCGCCATGGTGGCGCCCCAGTCGTCCCCGAAGACGGTCCGGAAGCTGGAGAGCCAGATCGGGAGCGTCTGTGATTCGAGGTCCTTGTTGAGGATCAGGACCATCGCGAACTCGTTCCAGGCCGTGATGAATCCGAACAGCGAGGTGGCCATCAGACCCGGCGCCAACAGCGGGAAGATGACCTTCACGAACGCCTGCGGCCGGGTGCAGCCGTCGACCATGGCGGACTCCTCCAGCTCCTTCGGCACGGCGGCGACGTAGCCGCGCAGCGTCAGGATGGTGAAGGGCAGCACCATGACCATGTAGAAGATGGTCAGCGGGACGAGGCTGTTCAGCATCTCCGCGTCGCGCACGATCATGTAGACCGCGATGACCATGACCTCCCAGGGCGCCATCTGCGCGATCATGACCGCGAGGATGAAGCCGCGCCGGCCCTTGAACCGCATCCGGGCGAGCGCGAAGGAGGCGAAGAGCGCGATGAGGAGGGAGAGCACGACCGCGAGGGTCGTCACCGTGAGCGAGTTGCGGACCAGGGTCCAGAACCCTTCGGCGTCCGACGCGGTCTTGAAGTGCTCGAACGTCGGGCTGGTCGGGAACCAGACCGGCGTGTCCGTGACGATGTCACTGGACTTCTTGAACGCCGTGGCGAACATCCAGTAGACGGGGAACGCGAAGACGACGAAGAGGACGATCGACGTTGCGTTGGGCCAGAACCTGGCCAGGAAGGAGCGCTTCACAGCTCGTCCTCCTCTTGCTTGATCACCGTGCGCAGGTAGTAGCTGGTCATGCCGAGCAGGACCAGGATGGTGAGGATCGAGATCGCCGCACCCATGCCGAAGTGCTGGTTGCCGAAGCCCTCGATGTAGGCGTAGACGGGCAGCGTCTCGGTAAGGCGGTCCGGCTTGCCCTGGTTGATGGCGAAGACCTGGGCGAAGGACTTGAACACCCAGATGACTTCGAGGAAGAGCGTGGCCCACAGGAAGGGCTTCAGGAACGGGAAGGTCACCGTCCGGAAGATCTTCAAGGAGTCGGCACCGTCCAGCGCCGCGGCCTCGTACAGCTCCCGCGGAATGGTGGTGGTGGCCGCGTAGAGGTTGATCGCCACGAAGGGGATCGACTGCCAGACGATCAGCAGGGTCACCACGGCGAAGGTGGAGAACTGGGTGCCGAGCCAGTTGTGGTCGGCCATGTCTTCGAAGCCGAGCTGGACGAAGACGTAGTTGATCACGCCGAAGCGCTGGGCGAACAGCCACTGGAAGACCGTGGTGGCCGCGATGATCGGCATGGCCCAGGCGAGCACCAGACCGAGCAGCAGGGTGATCCGCATCCGCTTGCCGAGGCGGGCGAGCAGCAGACCGATCAGGGTGCCGAGCACCATGATCAGGACGACGTTGACCGCGGTGAAGACGAACGAGCGGACGACGACCCGCCAGAACTCCTCGTTGGTCAGCGTCTCCTTGTAGTTCTCGATCCCGTTCCACTCGGTGAGGTGGAGGATCAGCTGCTTGGGGTTGAGGTTCTGGAACGACAGCATGCCGTTCTTCACCAACGGCCAGCCGAGCAGCACGATGGTGACGACCGTCGCCGGCAGCAGCAGCAGGTAGGGGGTGAACGAACCGCGTCCGCCCGGCCGTCTCTGGCCGCCTCCGCCGTTCTTGGTGGCGCTCCCCGCGCCGCGAGGCGGTGGGGCCTCGCCCTTCTGGACGCCGGACACCCCGCCCGCGTCCGCTTGTTCCGTCTGCACTGACATCGTCGCCGTCTCTTCCGTGGCTGTACGTTTCGATGCGGGTGCTCACCCCGCCCTCGGGGGCGCACACCGGTGCGCCCGGGGGCGGCGGGCCGGTCTTTCCTCAGGTCACCTCAGGGGTGTCCTTCTGGCTCCGGACCCGCCGCACCCGGGGCGCGGGGGGTGAGTCAGTTCTTCTTGGCGAGACGCTCGTTGATCTCCTTGTCGGCGTCCTTCGCGGCGTCGGCGTGCGACTTACCGTTGAGGACGGCCGTCATGTAGTCCTTGATCGGGTTCGGGACGTTCTCGACCGCGGCCCACTCGGGGATCAACGGGGTGGTGCCACCGAACGCGGCGGCCGGGGCGGCGGCGTCGAGGCCGGCGTTGTTGCCCTTGACCTTGGGCAGGAGCGACGCCTTGTTCGGCGTGAAGCCCATCTGCTTGGAGAAGGAGATCTGGTGCTCGTCGGCCAGCGCGATCTTCAGGAACTCCTTGGCGAGGTCCTGGTTCTTGCTGCGCAGCGGCACGGCGAGGTTGGAGCCGCCCAGGAAGACGCTCTCGGGCTTCTCGGCGGTCTCACCCGGGATGGTGAAGTAGCCGATGTCCTTCTCGATCTTCGGGTTGGCCTTGACGGCGATGGTCGCCTCGGAGGCGTTGCCGATGAAGGCGGCCGTCTTGCCGGCGGCGAAGACATCGGCCTGCTGCGGGGTGGCCTCGTCCTTGTCCTTGGGGGCCTTGGAGTAGGAGGCGTACTTCTTGTACAGCTCCATCGCCTCGCCGACCTTCGGGTCGGACAGGTTGGAGACGTACTTGTCGCCTTCCTTCTTCACCAGGTCGGCGCCCTTGCCGATGATCAGGCCGTCGAGGAAGTACCAGTTCTGACCCGCCATGTACAGCGGCTCGGCCTTGGTCTTCTCCTTGATGGTGTCGAGCGCCTTGAAGAACTCGTCACGCGTCTTCGGCGTGTCCTTCAGACCGGCCTCGGCCCAGATCTTCTTGTTGTAGAGGACGACGCGGTTGGCGAAGTACCACGGCACCGCGTACTGCTTGTCGTTGTAGATCGAGGACTTGTTGAGGGCCTCGGTCCACTCGCCGCCGATCTCGCTCTTGAGGTCGCCCAGCTCGGCCAGGCCCTCAGTCGAGGCGTACGCCGGGGTCTGGGTGTTGCCGATCTCGATGACGTCCGGCGGGGTGGACTCGGAGAGCGCGGTGGTGATCTTCTGCTGGATGCCGTTCCAGACCTGGGATTCCCACTTGATCTTCGAGCCGGTCTTCTTCTCGAAGGCGTCCCCGACGGCCTTCTTCCACGGGTCCGGCGTCGAGCCGTCCATGGACCAGACGACCAGGGTCTTCCCCTTGGTGGAGCCCCCGGAGCCCCCCTCGTCCTTCTTGTCGTCGCTGCCGCACGCCGCGACCGAGAACACCATGCCCGCGACACCGATCGCCGCAATGAGCTTGCGCTTCACGTCACCCTCCTCAGGATGCATACCCCCCACACCCACAGCGAATGACTACAGCGAGAAACTGAAGCTCGTGGGACTGGGACCTGGCCTTTAATGGTGTAGACCAGTACCGGGAGCTTGGCCTAGACCTTTAGGGGTGTCAAGGGTGTATAAGAAGGGCTGTCACGTCCGTTATCGGACCGACACCTGAGGGGGCTCGGCTCACTCCGGGCACGCCGTGCCACGATGTGAGCCGCTACAGACGGAGGAGCCGGTGGCGGCAGCAGCACGAGAGCCGGAAAGGCGGACGATGGCCAGCGAGGTTACCCGGATGGGTACGTCCGCGACGACGGAAACGGCGACCCCAGGTCGTACCGCACGCGTGCCAAAGTACTACCGGCTGAAGAAGCATCTGCTCGACATGACCGAAACGCTGACACCGGGAACCCCGGTCCCACCGGAACGGACACTCGCGGCAGAGTTCGACACCTCCCGGACCACGGTACGCCAGGCGCTCCAGGAACTGGTGGTCGAGGGGCGCCTGGAACGCATCCAGGGCAAGGGCACGTTCGTCGCCAAGCCCAAGGTCTCCCAGGCCCTCCAGCTCACCTCGTACACCGAGGACATGCGGGCCCAGGGCCTGGAGCCGACCTCCCAACTGCTCGACATCGGGTACATCACCGCCGATGACACGCTCGCGGGCCTGCTGGACATCACCACCGGCGGCCGGGTGCTGCGGATCGAGCGGCTGCGCCTGGCGAGCGGCGAACCCATGGCGATCGAGACCACCCACCTGTCGGCCAAGCGCTTCCCCGCGCTGCGCCGGTCCCTGGTGAAGTACACCTCCCTCTACACCGCGCTCGCCGAGGTCTACGGCGTCCGTCTCGCGGAGGCCGAGGAGACCATCGAGACCTCCCTCGCCACCCCGCGCGAGGCCGGGTTGCTCAGCACGGACGTGGGCCTGCCGATGCTGATGCTGTCCCGCCACTCCCTGGACGGCGAGGGCCGCCCGGTGGAGTGGGTGCGCTCGGTGTACCGGGGCGACCGCTACAAGTTCGTGGCCCGGCTCAAGCGCCCGCAGGACTGACCCCCTCCCCGGCGGGCCGCACGCCCGGGCCCGCCGGGGACCCCGAACGACACCCCGCACCGCGGACGGACGCCGCGCCCCGGCCGGGGCGACACCCGTCCCCCTGCTGCCCCAGGGGCCCCGGACCCGCCACCTGGACGGGCACCCGGCGAATGGCGTAGACGGGCCGCCGACCTCCGATCCGGAGCCGGATCGACCAAGTTGTCTGGACCTTTGTCGCCACCGCCAAGCCGGGCCGCAGGACCCGCCGGACGTCACCCACCGTGACGGCGACCCCACCGCCGACGGCTCGCACCACCCGCCGTCGAAGGCCGCCGAGGGCCCCTCGGCGGGGCGCCGCGAGGCGTCCGCCCACCCGGCGCCGGGCACCGTCCGGACGCCCCTCCCAGCCCCCGCCACACCCCGCGAACACCCCTCGACTGCGGTCGGCCCGGGGTGCGTTCGCACGTGCCGCACCGGGGCCGACACCGCGCACCGCCAAGGTGCCGCGCGCCACACAGACACAACATGTGGGCTCCGTATCGAGGGCCAACACAAGATGTATGCTCATGCTCGCCGCCACCACAGGGGAATCCGGTGCGAATCCGGAACTGTCCCGCAACGGTGTGATCGGTGTGCTTTCGCACACCCACGAGTCCGATGACCTGATGGTGGCGCACCCGTTCCGACCGGTCCGGGTGGAGATGAGACGTCCGGGCCTCGTGGACTGGGTTGGTGGACGCGGCGTACCGCCTTCGGGCGGCACGCCCGCGTGCCCGCTGCCCACCTCCCCGCCAGGCCCGTGCCCAGCGAGGGAGAGCTACACGTGACCATCGCGCCAGCCGATCCGGCGTCAGTCGTCGATCAGGCTCCTGCGACCGAGCCGGCCGGACCGGCCGGGGGCCCGGGACCCGAGCGGACCGACGGCCCCGGGGCCGCGTTGCTGCGGACCCTGACCGACCTCACCGCCGACCTCCCCGACGCCGACCCCGGCCGGGTCGCCGCGGCGGCGCTGCGCGGCCGGTCCGCCCACGCCGACGAGGCCGAGCTGCGCGAACTCGCCACCGAGGCCGCGGCCGGCCTCATCTCCGAGGACCCGGCGTACTCCCGCCTCGCCGCCCGTCTCCTCACGATCACGATCACCGCCGAAGCCGCCTCGCAGGGGGTGCGCACCTTCTCCGAGTCGGTCGCCACCGGGCACCGCGAAGGGCTGATCGCCGACCGCACCGCCGCCTTCGTCGTCCGGCACACCGAGCGCCTGGACGCGCTGATCGACCGCACCGCCGACGACCGGTTCGGGTACTTCGGCCTGCGCACCCTGCACAGCCGCTACCTGCTGCGCCACCCGCTCACCCGCAAGGTCGTGGAGACCCCGCAGCACTTCCTGCTGCGCGTGGCCTCCGGTCTCGCCGAGGACGACGGCGACCGTGCGGTGGACGAGGTCGCCTCGCTGTACGGCCTGATGAGCCGCCTCGACTACCTGCCCTCCTCGCCGACCCTGTTCAACTCCGGCACCCGGCACCCGCAGATGTCGTCCTGCTACCTGCTGGACTCCCCCAACGACGAGCTGGACTCCATCTACGACCGGTACCACCAGGTCGCGCGGCTGTCGAAGCACGCGGGCGGCATCGGTCTGTCGTACTCCCGCATCCGTTCCCGCGGCTCCCTGATCCGCGGCACCAACGGCCACTCCAACGGCATCGTCCCCTTCCTCAAAACGCTCGACGCCTCCGTGGCCGCCGTCAACCAGGGCGGGCGCCGCAAGGGTGCGGCGGCCGTCTACCTGGAGACCTGGCACTCCGACATCGAGGAGTTCCTGGAGCTGCGGGACAACACCGGTGAGGACGCCCGGCGCACCCACAACCTGAACCTCGCGCACTGGGTGCCCGACGAGTTCATGCGCCGGGTCGCCGAGGACGGCGTCTGGTCGCTGTTCTCCCCCTCGGACGTGCCCGAACTGGTCGACCTGTGGGGCGACGCGTTCGACACCGCGTACCGTGCCGCGGAGGCCGCCGGGCTCGCCCGCAAGACCATCCCGGCGCGCGACCTGTACGGGCGCATGATGCGGACGCTGGCGCAGACCGGCAACGGCTGGATGACGTTCAAGGACGCCGCCAACCGCACCGCCAACCAGACCGCCGAGCCCGGCCACACCGTCCACTCCTCCAACCTCTGCACGGAGATCCTGGAGGTCACGGACGACGGCGAGACGGCCGTGTGCAACCTGGGTTCGGTGAACCTCGGCGCGTTCGTCACCGGGGTGCGCACGCCCGGCGCGGACCCCGCCGACGCCATCGACTGGGACCGGTTGGACGCCGCCGTCCGCACCGCGGTCACCTTCCTCGACCGCGTGGTGGACATCAACTTCTACCCGACCGAGCAGGCCGGCCGCTCCAACTCCCGCTGGCGGCCGGTGGGTCTGGGCGCCATGGGCCTCCAGGACGTGTTCTTCCAGCTGCGGCTGCCCTTCGACTCCGCCGAGGCCCGCGCGCTGTCCACCCGGATCGCCGAGCGCATCATGCTGATCGCGTACGAGGCGTCCGCCGACCTCGCCGAGCGGTCCGGCCCGTTCCCCGCCTGGGACAAGACCCGCACCGCCCGGGGCGTGCTCCACCCCGACCACTACGGGGTGGAACTGCACTGGGCCGAGCGGTGGGCGGCGCTGCGCGCGCGGATCGCCGTCACCGGGATGCGCAACTCGCTGCTGCTGGCCATCGCGCCGACCGCGACCATCGCGTCCATCGCCGGGGTCTACGAGTGCATCGAGCCCCAGGTGTCCAACCTGTTCAAGCGCGAAACGCTCAGCGGTGAGTTCCTCCAGGTCAACTCCTACCTGGTGCGGGACCTCAAGGAGCTGGGCGTGTGGGACGCGCGGACCCGCGAGGCGCTGCGCGAGTCCAGCGGATCGGTGCAGGACTTCCCGTGGATCCCCGAGGAGGTGCGGGCGCTGTACCGCACCGCGTGGGAGATCCCGCAGCGCGGTCTGATCGACATGGCCGCCGACCGCACCCCGTTCCTGGACCAGTCGCAGTCGCTGAACCTGTTCCTGGAGACGCCGACCATCGGCAAGCTCAGCTCGATGTACGCGTACGCGTGGAAGTCGGGTCTGAAGACCACGTACTACCTGCGGTCGCGTCCGGCGACCCGGATCGCCCGCGCGGCCGGTTCGTCCACCGCCGAGCGCCCCGCCCCCACCCCGATCCCCGTGCAGCAGGCCGCGCCCGACGCGGACGCCGTCGCCTGCTCCCTGGAGAACCCCGAGTCCTGCGAGGCATGCCAGTAATGACCGTCCCCACCCAGGCCACCCGCGGCGGCCGTGCCCAGAACCTGCTGGACCCGGGCTTCGAGCTGACGCTGCGGCCGATGCGCTACCCGGACTTCTACGAGCGCTACCGCGACGCCATCAAGAACACCTGGACCGTCGAGGAGGTGGACCTCCACTCGGACGTCGCCGACCTCGCGAAGCTGTCGCCGGGCGAGCAGCACATGATCGGGCGGCTGGTGGCCTTCTTCGCCACCGGCGACTCGATCGTCGCCAACAACCTCGTCCTCACGCTCTACAAGCACATCAACTCCCCGGAGGCGCGGCTGTACCTGTCGCGCCAGCTCTTCGAGGAGGCCGTGCACGTCCAGTTCTACCTGACGCTGCTCGACACGTACCTGCCCGACCCGGACGACCGGGCCGCCGCGTTCGCCGCCGTCGAGAACATCCCCTCCATCCGCGAGAAGGCAGAGTTCTGCTTCAAGTGGATGGACTCGGTGGAGAAGCTCGACCAGTTGGAGAGCCAGTCGGACCGCCGGCGGTTCCTGCTCAACCTGATCTGCTTCGCCGCCTGCATCGAGGGCCTGTTCTTCTACGGGGCGTTCGCCTACGTCTACTGGCTCCGCTCGCGCGGTCTGCTGCACGGGCTCGCGACCGGCACCAACTGGGTGTTCCGCGACGAGACGATGCACATGAGCTTCGCCTTCGAGGTGGTCGACACGGTGCGCAAGGAGGAGCCGGAGCTGTTCGACGACGCGCTCCAGCAGCAGGTCACCGACATGCTGCGGGAGGCCGTGGAGGCCGAGCTCCAGTTCGCCCGCGACCTGTGCGGCGAGGGCCTGCCCGGGATGAACACCGAGTCGATGCGGCAGTACCTGGAGTGCGTGGCCGACCAGCGCCTGCAGCGCCTCGGCTTCGCGCCGGTGTACGGCTCCGAGAACCCGTTCGCGTTCATGGAGCTCCAGGGCGTCCAGGAGCTGACCAACTTCTTCGAGCGCCGTCCCTCCGCCTACCAGGTGGCGGTGGAGGGCTCGGTCGGCTTCGACGACGACTTCTAGTCGTCCGGCGGCCCTAGGCCGCGAGGTCCAGGGAACGGCCCGGCGCCCCTTCGGGGTGACCGGGCCGTTCCTCGTCCCCCGACCCTCTCTCGGCGGCCCGCAGCTCCCGGTCGATACGGCGTTCGTGCAGGTAGCCGGGGAGGGAGGGGGCCAGGAGGAGGGCGAGGACGAACGTGACGGTGAGGTAGTTCAGCAAGGTGTCCATGCCTTCACTGTCCCGCCCGGGCCGCCTCCGCGTCAGTGGCAGAAGTGCCATGCACCCTCGACTTCCTGCCACCCCGCGCGCACACTGACCGCATGCTGAACAACGTGGCCGTGGTGCTCCTCGACGGGGTGCACCCCTTCGAACTGGGCGTCGTCTGCGAGGTCTTCGGCCTCGACCGCAGCGATCAGGGGCTGCCCGTCTACGACTTCGCGGTGGTCTCCGGCGAGGGTCCGGTACTGACCACCCACGCGGGCTTCTCGGTCCGGGTGGAGCACGGCCTCGAACGGCTGGAGGAGGCCGACCTCATCACGATCCCGGCCGGCGAACAGTACGGCAGTCGGGAGTTCCCCGAACCGCTGCTCGACGCGCTGCGGCAGGCCACCGAGCGCGGCACCCGGGTGCTGTCGGTGTGTTCGGGGGTCTTCGTGCTCGGTGCGGCCGGGCTCCTCGACGACCGGCGCTGCGCGGCGCACTGGCGGCACGCCGACGAACTCGCCGTCCGCTTCCCCCGCGCCCGGGTGGAACGGGACGTGCTGTACGTGGACGAGAACCCGGTGATCACCTCGGCGGGTTCGGCCGCCGGGATCGACTCCTGTCTGCACATCGTCCGGCAGGAGCACGGCTCCGAGGTCGCCAACGCCATCGCCCGTCGGATGGTGGTGCCGCCGCACCGCGACGGCGGGCAGGCCCAGTACATCAAGCGGCCGATGCCCACCGCCCGGTGCGACACGGTGGGCGAGGTGCTGGTGTGGATGGGCCGCAACCTCGACCGGACGGTGACCGTCGAAGAGTTGGCGGACCGGGCCCACCTGTCCGCGCGGACGTTCGCCCGACGGTTCCGCCAGGAGACCGGCACCACCCCGTACCGCTGGCTGCTGCAACAACGGGTCCTGCTGGCACAGGAGTTGCTGGAGGAGACCGATGAGACGGTCGACTCGGTCGCCGGCCGCGCCGGCTTCGGGAACGCGGCCACGCTGCGTCACCACTTCCTCCGGGTGCTGGGCACCACCCCTCACGCCTACCGCCGCACCTTCCGCGGCCCCGTCACCCTGGAGACCACGAGCTGATCCCCGGCCCCGGTGGCCGGCCCCGCCGGGGCCGGCCACCGGCCACTCACACCCGGGCCACCGGCTCAGACGTCCCGCAGGGCGACCGCCCGCAGTCTCAGCCGCCGCGGCTGGAGCGTGATTCCGATGCGGGGCGCCGTATCGGTCTCGGGCAGCGGGGCGAAACTCCACCGCGGGGCGACCGTCGCCAGGATGATCGCCATCTCGGCCATGCTGAAGTGGTCCCCGGGGCACTTGCGGTTGCCGGTGCCGAACGGCATCATCGCCTGCCGTCCCGCGTCGGCGACCCGCTCGGGAAGCCACCGGTCCGGGTCGAACTCCAGGTGCCGCACGAAAGCCCGGGGGTCCCGCTGCATCGCATAGGGGCTGTACACGATGTCCGCCCCGGCCGGAATGCGGTACCCACCGAGTACGGAATCGGCCACCGCCCGCCGGGTCAATATCCATACGGCGGGCCGTACGCGCATCGCCTCGGTGATGACATTCCGGGTGTGCGTCAGCCGGGGCAGGTCACCGAAAACAACCTGACGTCCACCGGTGACGTTCCGGACCTCGGCCCGCAGGCGGTTTTCCTCCGCGGGGTGCTCGGCCAGCAACTGGAACGTCCACGTCAGTGTCGAGGCAACGTTTTCCGCGCCCGCCACAAGGAGGGAAACCGTCTGATCGTGGACCTCCTGCTCGCCCAGGGCTTCACCGTTTTCGTCCTTTGCCGCGAGCAATGCGGAGAGGAGATCTTCACGGTCCGTGGCCGAGTTGCGGCGCTCCGCCACGATCTCGTCGACAAGGCAGTGCAGATCGGCCAGTGCGTCTTCGAATCGGCGGTGCGCCGGTAGCGGGAGTTTGTAGAACGGCCCCGCCGACAGCACCATGCGCCGGTACAGCCCGCCGAAGACGGTGTGCAGCGAACTGCTGAGCCGTTCCGCGCGCTCGTCGATCGACTCGACGTGCAACAGCGAACGGGCCACGATCCGCACCGCGGTGCGGAACACCTCGTCGCCGAGGTCGACGGCGGCGCCGGGCCGCCACCGCCCGGCCATGGCGCGGGCCTCCTGCTCCATCACGGCCGCGTGCTCCGCGATCCGGTCCGCCCGGAACGCGGGCTGGATCATCCGCCGTTGGCGCCGGTGGACCTGACCGTTGCTGGTGGCGACGCCCTTGCCGATGAGCAGTTCCATGGTGTCCCACAGCGGACCGCCGACCACGAAGTCGGGGCTCTTGAGCAGTGTGGCCACGAGCGCCGGATCGCACACCGCGTACGCCGCCCGGGGGCCCAGTCTGATCCGCACCAGTTCGCCGCTGCCGCGCAGTCCGGCGAGGAAGCCGAGCGGGTCGCGCACGAGGTTCCACGCGTGCCCGAGGAGGGGCGCACCGCCCCCCGCCCAGGGCGGCGGGGGTGCGCCCGGCGCACCCCGGTCCGCCGTTGCGGTGCTGGGGCCCTCGGTCATTGCTCTCCTCCCGGCGCGGGCGGCTCGCCCTGGTCGCTGACGTACGGCGGTGTGGAGCGGTCGGCCCAGCTGTCGACCTGGTAACGCCCCGACTCGTGGTGGAACCAGTACACGGAACTGATCCAGTTCCGCATGTTCGACACATTCAGCTCGACCGCGGCGGCCAAGGGTTCTCCGCGCCAGGTTCCGTCTCTCAATCCCCGGACGAGATCGCCCACCTCCCGTTCCGCGTCCAGGAATTCCGTAATGCAGTCACCCACCCTGCGGCGCACCTCTGCCACAGCGTCCTCCAAAGTCATTCCTTCATGTCGGATGAGACTGATGCCGAGATTGTGGTACTCATCACCCGCTATTTCCTTGGGCAAGGAGCAGAGGTCGTTGTACCAGGCGGCGAAATTCTGGCAGGCGAGCCCTGCCCGCCGATACGCGGAATGTTCTCGGACGTGCTGCGGAATTTCGTACCGCGCAGCGGGCTCCAGAAGATCGAGCCAGATCCAGTGGGCAAAGGTGAGGCGGCGGAGTTCCAGATACTCGTCGACGGTCGGAACCTGACCGGTCGTCCGGTTCTGGAATTCGGTGTCATACGCCTCGATCACCTCGTGGAAGTGCCCGGAGAACCGGGCGTTCCAACTCTCGCCGAGGAACGAGTACAACCGGACCATGCTGTCCGCGAACGCAGCGACCAGTGCGTCCTCGTGGTGCAGGTGGTGCCACGGCGCATCGAGCGCTTCGTGGAGTCGCTGACGGAGCCGGCCCCAGGCCGCGCCCCGGCCGTGCACGACGTCGCGGTCGTGACGATCGTCCCAGACGAAGAACCACGCGCTGTAATCGGCAATTGCCTGGAGCACATCCGTGGGCGCGCCGATGTAGTAGCCGGCCATCAGATCCGTGTAGCGCAGCCCGTCCGCATACCTGGCGACCTTGTCGGCCGGCATGAGTCGCTTTTCCAGAAGCCAGGCGCGCGTGACCTCCTGGAGTTCTGGCCAATACGGGTGCACCTGCCGTGGAAACTGCTCCTCGATCACCGGAAGCGCGAGTGCCGGTGGAACTGCGATCTGCGTCGTTGTGGTGCTGTGGGAGAAAGCAGGCACGAGCGTCCCCTCTCAGTCGGCCTTACCCACACGGTAGGGCGCACTTACCCGTCCCGTACCGCGCCGTCGCGCATCCCCGCGCACTTTCCATTCAGCACTACATCTGACCGAGTAGGGAACAGATTTACTCCGCATACTCACCCAAGCTGCCGAGAACATCCCCATCCGTGACCGGATGTGGATCGCATGCGCCGCGCAACGCAACGGGCGCACGCCGGCGCACGAAACGGCGCCCGGTGAGAGCGTGTCTCAGCCGGGCGCCGTTTCGTGCGCTGTCGGTGCGCGGCCAGTGGGACCCCACTGGCCGCAGCGGTCACAGTCGTACCGCCGAACCGTCTGCGCGAGGGGTCCGCGGGCGGCCCCGAGGGGCCCCGCAACAGGGTGCGGTGCGCCCCGGCGTGCCGGGACTCGTCTCCCCCGCTCGGAGAGGCACCGCACGGGGGTCAGCCGTTGGCCACCACGGGATACCGCGGAGTGCCCTCTTCCATCTGGCGCAGAGCGTCCTTGCGATCCCGCTTGGACAGACGGTCGATATAGAGCTGACCGTAGAGGTGGTCCGTCTCGTGCTGTAGGCACCGTGCGAAGTACCCACTACCGCGCACTACTACGGGGTGGCCCTTCTCGTCCTGCCCCGTGACGACGGCATAGTCCGGGCGGGCCAGTTCCGCATAGGCCGTCGGCACCGACAGGCAGCCCTCGTTGGAGGCGTCGAGCACCCGCTGGTCCGCAGGCAGTTCCCGCAGCACCGGGTTGCACACCACACCGACGTGCCGCGTGCCCGAGTCGTCCATGCAGTCGTAGACGAAGACCTTGAGGTCCACACCGATCTGGTTGGCGGCGAGCCCCACGCCCTCGGCGGTGCGCTGGCTGGCGAACATGTCGTCCACCAGCTGCGCCAGTTCCTCGTCGAAGGCGGTGACGTCCTTGCACTCCGTGTGCAACACCGGATTGCCCACCACGGTGATCGGACGGGAGGTACCGCGCTCGCGGTACGCCGCCTCCCGGGCCTCGCAGTCCTCCGTGTCGATGACGAATCCCTCGTCGTCCACGGGGAGCACCCCGCCGTGCTGCTGATCGGTGTCCTGCTGGGCCATGTCCGACGTACGCCTTCCTACACTGTGTCCCGCCCGGAACCGGTCCCTCCGGGAGCCCCGGCGGGGACGCACGGACTCCGGGCGACTGCCGCCACACAGCCTACGGCGCCCGGCACCGCGCCCGGACGGGATATGGACGATCGTCGTCCCCCCGGCGAGCGGGTGACCCATCGGGTCAGCGGGTCAGCACACCTCTTCGAGGTCCCGCCAGTCCCGGGTGCCCGGGCTGTCCGCGACCCAGCCGTCGAGCAGGCCCCGCACCAGCGAGGCGGGAGCGGCGATCCCGCACTCCCGCTCGGGCACCCACTGGTGTCCGTCGGTGCGGTGACCGAGCGGTCCGGGCTGGCCGGGCTCGCTGTGGTCGTGCGGGTCGAGGTGCTCGCCGTCGCCCTCGTCGCTGGGCATCCGGCTCTCGGAACACATCCGGCACAGCAGCCGCACCGACGAGGACCAGTCCTCGGCGGCGTACCCGGCGTCGGCCGCGAGCCGCTCCAGGGCGTCCCGGTCCTCCTCGCCGTCCGCCTCCAGCAGGACCACCCAGGTGGGCACGGGCGAGGGCGCCCACAGTTCGATCTCGTCGAAGACGGGGTACGCGTGTCCGGCGGCGGTGGTCCGCTCCCCGTGCGGCACCCCGTCGTGCAGGACGACCTCGCCCCAGCGGCGCCCCGAGGAGGGCAACGGAATGGACAGCACCTCCATCCGCGCCGGGTCCAGTCGCCGCCCCCACACCACCTCGGCCTCGCCCTCCGGGGAGAGCCGCACGGCGGCGCTGCCGAGCTCCATCCCGACCGGTTCGCCGGCGTAGCCGCCCGTACCGGGCCGGCCGCCGGGCACCTTCAGTCCGTACGCCTGCCAGGCGCGGCGGGCGAGCGGCCAGTCCTGGAGCGCGGTCGCGGCGATGCCGACGTTCCACCAGTCGGGGGCCCCGGTCTCCCGGTCCAGCAGGGCGACGGCCCGCAGTCCGGCGGCCCGCGCCTGCTCCCAGTCGTGCCGGAACTTGTGCAGCAGGGCGAGGTTGAACCAGGACTCCGAGAGCCAGGGTTCGAGGTCCGCGGCCCGGGTCAGCAGGGCTCCCGCGTCGTCGTACCGGCCGTCGCCGATGAGCGTGAACGCCCGGTCGGTGGCCTGCCGCCAGGACGCGGAGGGCCGGTGCCGTCCCTTGCCGAAGATCCTCATTCCCGCCTGCCGTCCTCACGGGGGGCGCGGATTACCGCCCCGCCCCCACAGCGTCTTCCTTCGCATCCAACCACGACCGGTCGGAGCGCCGCTCATTACCCATGGGTTACCCCGTGGTGGGCGACGTATGGCCCCGTTCGTGGCGCGCGTTCCGCCGGTGCGGGTGCGTTGGGGTCGGCCCTGCGGTGCGCTGTCCCGTGCGGGTGCGTCGTGGTTGTTCGCGCAGTTCCCCGCGCCCCTATCGGGCGCGTCTGCCAGGGTGCGCTGTCTTCTGCGGGTTCGCTGGGGTTGCTCGCGCCGTTCCTCGCGCCCCTTTGGGGCTCCCCCGGAAGGTGTCGGTGGTGGGAGTGCCCCGATCAGGGGCGCGGGGAACGGCGCGGGTGACCACAGCGCACCCGCAGGGGACGTCAGCGCTCAGGCGCCTTCGGCGGAAGCGGGGACGTCCGTGCCGGACCGCTCGGGCAACGGCCCGCCCAACGGCTCCGTGACGGTCTCGCCGGAACGGATCAGCTCGATCCGCCCCATGACCTTGGCCCGCAGGTCCGTGGGGACGTCGTCATGCCCGCAGCACCGCTTGACCAGCTTCTTCACGGCCTGTTCGAGCCCGTACTTCTCCAGGCACGGCGAGCACTCCTCGAAGTGCGTCTCGAACTTGGTGCAGTCGCCCTCGGGCATCTCCCGGTCCAGGTACTCGTACAAGTGGTCGAGCACCTCGGTGCAGTCCGTCTCGTGCGGCTCTCCGCAGCTCATGAGCCCGAGCCTTTCGCTTCGTTCGACTCTCCGGCACCGGCCGGGACGAGACCGCGGTCACGCGCGTAGTCCTCCAGCATGCCGCGCAGCTGGCGACGGCCCCGGTGCAACCGGGACATGACCGTCCCGATGGGGGTACCCATGATGTCCGCGATCTCCTTGTACGCAAAGCCCTCGACATCGGCCAGGTAGACCGCGATGCGGAACTCCTCGGGGATCGCCTGGAGCGCCTGCTTCACGTCCGAGTCCGGCAGGTGGTCGAGCGCCTGCGACTCGGCGGAGCGCAGCCCGGTGGACATGTGGGACTCGGCCCGCGCTAGCTGCCAGTCCTCGATCTCCTCGGCGGCACTGCGCTGGGGCTCCCGCTGCTTCTTGCGGTACGAGTTGATGAAGGTGTTGGTGAGGATCCGGTACAGCCACGCCTTGAGGTTCGTGCCCTCGCGGAACTGGTGGAACGACGCGTACGCCTTGGCGTAGGTCTCCTGCACCAGGTCCTCGGCGTCGGCCGGGTTGCGCGTCATGCGCAGGGCGGCCGAGTACATCTGGTCGAGGAACCCCAGCGCGTCCCGCTCGAAGCGGGCGTTGCGCTCGGCCGTGCTCTCCCCGGGCTGCTCGGGCCGTTCCGCCTGGCCGTTTTCGGTCCCCGCGTCGGTCCCAGTGACCGGACCCACCTCCTCAAGCGCCGTGCCGGAGCCGAGGCCGGCTCCGTTCGCTTCGGAGAATAGTCGACCGGGGCCCTCGGGGGCGGTCCGGCCGTACGGAGCCAGGGGCACCTGCGGGGTCAGGGGCAGCTCGGAGGTCGCCGGTACCCGGGCGGGCGCCGCCTTCGGCGACGGCAACACCGACCACTGGAGTCCGGCGGTACCGCTGCGGCTCGGGTGCGTGATCGACCCCATGCGACGCTCTCCCTCTTCCCTGACTTCCCGACTGCTCCGACCGTGGCCGTCCGGCGGCCCGGTCCCGTGCACGTCCACGGGCGCTCGGGTTCCCACTGTTCGCGTCAACAGCACCCGGGCGCCCGGCATTCCCCGCCGGACGCGACGGCCTCAGCGCTGTCGGGTGATCCACTCGACGACCGCGTCGGTCAGGACGCGCAGCGCCTCGTCCTCGGTCACCGGGGCCCGTTTGGCCACGTGGAAGGAGTGGTCGCCGTGGTCCACCTCGACCAGTTCGTACGGGCCGTCGGGGAACTCGTCCGGCTGGCCGAAGGGGTCGTTGCCGCCCTGGACGACCAGGGTCGGGACCCCGGTGCCGAGCAGTTCGTCGGCCCGGGACCGCTCCGGTCGGCCCGGCGGGTGCAGGGGGAAGCTCAGCGCCAGCACCGCGCTCGCCGCCAGTTCGCGCGCCGTGCGGCAGGCCACCCGCGCCCCGGCGCTGCGCCCGCCCGCGACGACCGGCAGCCCGGGGGCGGTGAGCGCGGGCCACAGGTCGCGCCAGGCGGTGTCCAGGGTCTTCGGGGCGGGGGCCACCTTCTTCCCGGCGACCCGCCAGGGCTGCTCCACCAGGGCGACGGTCGTGCCGTGCCGGGGCAGCTCCCGGGCCAGGGCCAGCAGGTCACGGGTGCCGGTGCCCGCGCCGGCGCCGTGCCCCAGGGCCAGCACCCGCACCGGGCGCTCGGCGGGGTGCCAGCCGATGCGGGCCTCCCCCTGGCTGGTGGGGACGGTCTCGCCGGTCGGGGCGGGAGGGTGGTCGGTGCTCACGGGGACATCCTGGCGGCTGGGGCGGCGCGGGGCGGGGAGGCAGGCCGCGGTGGCGGTGCCGTCACCGCGGGAGCAGCCAGCGGGTGCCCCCTATCAGGGAGCAGAGGGAGACCGCGTGGAAGAAGAACAACCACAGGGCGGCGGGCACGTTGGTGAGCCGGGACAGCTGGTCGGCGTCCGAGTCGCCGGCCCCGCCCCGGCGGCGCTTGGCCTGGAGTTCGAAGGCGGGGCGGACGCCGCCCAGCAGCAGGAACCAGACGACCGTGTAGGCGAAGGCGGCCTGCACCTGGGGGCCGGCCAACCAGGAGACCAGCAGGAACGCACCGCCCGACAGGACGACGGTGAGCGCCCCGTACGCGTTGCGGATCATGACGAGCAGCGCCAGCAGGAGGGCGGTGGCCAGCCACAGCAGCAGGGTGATGTGTCCGGCGCCCAGCAGTGCGGCGCCGCCGAGGCCGAGCAGCGGGGGCGCGGTGTACCCGGCGGCGGCGGTGAGGATCATGCCGATGCCGGTGGGTTTGCCGCGGCTGACGGTCAGCCCGGAGGTGTCCGAGTGCAGTCGGATGCCGTCGAGCCGGCGGCCGGCGAGCAGGGCCACCAGCCCGTGGCCGCCCTCGTGCGCGATGGTGACGGCGTTGCGGGAGAGCCGCCACGCCGGGGCCGGGACGACCGCCAGCAGCGCGGCGAGCGCCGTGGCGACGACGACCCAGGTGTCCGGGTCCGGTTGGGTGCCGGTGACGCGGTCCCACAGGTCCGTGGCGCTGGCGATGGCGAGAGTGTTCATTTTCCGGGCGGCTCCCTCAACCGGGCGGGGGTCTGGCAGTGTGGCACGTATGTGCGGACGGTATGCGTCGAGTCGTAGGCCCGAGGACCTCGCGGGGATCTTCGCGATCGAGAAGTGGGAACCCGAGGAGACCTTGGAGCCGGACTGGAACGTGGCGCCCACCAAGGAGGTCCACGCCGTGTTGGACCGTCCCTTGAAGGACGCCGCGGACCCGCGTCCGGTTCGCCAGTTGCGCAAGCTGAAGTGGGGACTCGTCCCGTCCTGGGCGAAGACGCCCGAGGGCGCCGCCCGCATGATCAACGCACGTTCCGAGACGGTGCACGAGAAGCCGTCGTTCCGGCGGGCGTTCACGACGCGCCGCTGCATCCTGCCCGCGGACGGGTACTACGAGTGGGTGACGGGCGCCGGTGAGCGGGACCTGGAGGTCGAGGGACGCAAGAAGCGGCCCCGCAAGCAGCCGTACTTCGTGACCCCGGCCGACGGATCGGTCTTCGCGATGGCCGGACTGTACGAGTTCTGGCGGGACCGCACCCTGCCCGACGACCATCCGCGCGCCTGGTGGGCGACGTGCACGGTGCTCACCACGGAGGCGGAGACGACACCGCTCGCCGGGGCGCCGACCGAGGGGCCGACCACCCTCGCCCAGATCCATCCCCGGATGCCGCTGATGCTCACCCCGGACCGCTGGGACGCCTGGCTGGACCCGTCCCGCACCGACCCGGCGGAGCTGGGCGCCCTGCTCGCCCCGCCGCCCGGCGGCCTGGTGCGCGCGTACCCGGTGGCCACGGCGGTCAGCAACGTGCGCAACAACGGTCCCGAGCTGCTGACGGAACTCGACGGACCCGAGGAAGCGACCCTCTTCTAGGGGGCGGCCCCGCTCTTGCGGGCGGGCTGGCGGGCCGGGTGCGCCAGGTGCCCGTACCCCACCTCTGTTACCAGGACGTTTCAGCTCATTTGCCCGAGAATCGTGCTGACGTCCAGCCACTAAGGTAAAGAGCATGACCGAGACTGCCGCGCATCCCGCCCTCTGGCCCGCCCCGCACGCGAGCGGAGCCGTCACCGCGACGGTCCAGGTGCCCGGTTCGAAATCCGTCACCAACCGTGCCCTGGTGCTCTCCGCCATCGCGTCCGAGCCGGGCTGGCTGCGCCGGCCGCTGCGCTCCCGGGACACCCTGTTGATGGCGTCGGCACTGCGTTCGATGGGCGTCGGCATCGAGGAGACGGTCTCGTCCGGTTCGTCGCAGCCCGCGGCCTCCGGTTCCGTCGCGGGTGGCGGGGGCGAGGCGTGGCGGGTCATCCCGGCGGGCCTGCACGGCCCGGCCACCGTGGACGTCGGCAACGCGGGCACCGTGATGCGCTTCGTCCCGCCGGTCGCGACCCTCGCGGACGGTCCGATCCGCTTCGACGGGGACCCCCGCTGCTACGAGCGCCCGCTGCACGGCGTGATCAACGGGCTGCGCGCGCTGGGGGCCCGGATCGACGACGAGGGACGCGGGGCGCTGCCGCTCACCGTCCACGGCAGCGGCGCCCTGGAGGGCGGCCGGGTCGAGATCGACGCGTCCTCGTCCTCGCAGTTCGTGAGCGCGCTGCTGCTGTCGGGACCGCGGTTCAACCAGGGCGTCGAGGTCCGGCACGTGGGCGGGCCGCTGCCGTCGATGCCGCACATCCGCATGACGGTGGACATGCTGCGCCGGGCGGGGGCCCAGGTCGACGCCCCCGAGTCGGGCGGCGAGCCCAACGTCTGGCGGGTCACCCCGGGCGCGCTGCGCGGGGTGGACCTGACCGTGGAGCCGGACCTGTCGAACGCGCAGCCGTTCCTCGCCGCCGCGCTGGTCACGGGCGGCCGGGTCGTCGTCCCCGACTGGCCGGAGCACACCACGCAGCCCGGTGACCGACTGCGGGAGATCTTCACCGAGATGGGTGGTTCCTGCGAGCTGACGCCCGAGGGCCTGGTGTTCACCGGTTCCGGGAAGATCCACGGCATCGACGTGGACCTCAGCGAGGTCGGCGAGCTGACCCCGGGCGTCGCGGCGGTCGCGGCGCTGGCGGACTCCCCGTCGACGCTGCGCGGAGTGGCGCACCTGCGGCTGCACGAGACGGACCGGCTGGCCGCGCTCACCGAGGAGATCAACGGGCTGGGCGGCGACGTGACGGAGACCGCCGACGGTCTGGTGATCCGCCCCCGGCCGCTGCGCGGCGGCACCTTCCACACGTACGACGACCACCGGATGGCCACGGCCGGGGCGATCATCGGTCTGGCGGTGCCCGAGGTGCTGATCGAGAACGTCGCCACGACAGCCAAGACCCTGCCCGACTTCCCCGATCTGTGGACCGGGATGCTCGGGAACTGACGGACGGTTCGATCATGCGCCGCTACGGCAAGCACACCGACGAGGACGACATCCGGTTCCGCCCGAACCGCAAGGGCAACCGTCCCCGCAGCACCATCCGGCCCAAGCACGAGGACGCTGCGGACGGCATGGTCCTCACCGTCGACCGGGGACGGCTGACCTGCCTGGTCGACGGCCGGGTCGTGGTGGCGATGAAGGCCCGCGAACTGGGCCGCAAGGCGGCGGTGGTCGGCGACCGGGTGTCCCTGGTCGGTGACCTGTCCGGCCAGAAGGACACCCTCGCGCGGATCGTGCGGATCGCGGAACGCACCTCGGTGCTGCGGCGCACGGCGGACGACGACGACCCGTACGAGCGGGTCGTCGTCGCCAACGCCGACCAACTCGCGATCGTCACCGCCCTCGCCGACCCGGAGCCCCGGCCCCGGCTGATCGACCGCTGTCTGGTGGCCGCGTACGACGGCGGGCTCGACCCGCTGCTGATCCTCACCAAGTCCGACCTCGCCCCGCCGGACAAGCTGTTGGAGACCTACGAAACCCTCGGGGTCCCGTACGTGGTGACCTCGCGGGACGAGTTGGCGGACGGCGGCGCCGCGGAGTTGGTGCGGGGGCTGCTGGACGACAAGGTCACCGCGTTCGTGGGCCACTCGGGGGTCGGCAAGACCACCCTCGTCAACGCCCTGGTGCCCGAGGAGCGGCGACGCGTGACGGGACACGTCAACGCGGTCACCGGCCGCGGTCGCCACACCACCACCTCCGCCCTGGCGCTGCCGCTGTCCGGGGCCGCGGGCTGGGTGATCGACACCCCGGGCGTGCGCTCGTTCGGGCTGAACCACGTGGACCCGTCCCGGGTGATCCTCGCGTTCCCCGATCTGGAGCCGGGCACGGTCAACTGTCCGCGCGCGTGCAGCCACGACGAGCCGGACTGCGCCCTGGACGCCTGGGTCGCCGAGGGGCACGCGGACCCGGCGCGGCTGTACTCCCTGCGGCGGCTGTTGGAGGTCCGGGAGCGGCACGACGGCGACTGACCGACACGTTCGGGCGTGCGGCGCGGCCGTGTGGCGTCCGTCCCGGTGGGGGCGTCGCGTGTTTGCGGGACCCCCGGGCAGGTGAAGGCATAATCGCACCGAGCCTGACCCAAGCCGGACGAAGCGGCCACGGAACGTGGGGACCCCGGGAGGCATCACATGGCGTGGCTGCTGGTCATCGTCGCCGGACTGCTCGAAACCGGCTTCGCGGTCTGTCTGAAGTTGTCCCACGGGTTCACCCGGCTGTGGCCCACGATCGCGTTCGCCGCCTTCGCCCTCGGCAGCTTCGGGCTGCTGACGCTGGCCCTGAAGCGGTTGGACGTGGGCCCGGCCTACGCGGTGTGGACGGGGATCGGGGCGGCGGGGACGGCGATCTACGGGATGGTCTTCCTCGGGGACGTGGTCTCCACCCTGAAGATCGTGTCGATCTCCCTGGTGGTCGCCGGGGTGATCGGGCTTCAGATGTCGGGCTCCGCGCACTGAGCCCGGTCGCCGAGCGCCTCGCGCACCAGTTCCGCGGCCGTCCGTGCGGTGGGCGGCGCGTACACGCAGGACAGGGCGAGGCGCAGGGCGACCTCGGTCGCCCGGGCCAGTCGGGCCCGTTGGACGGTGCCCGCCGCGGGCGGCGCCAGTGCGGTGACGGCACGGTCGCGGACGAGGGCGAGCAGGGCGTCGGGGGACGGCACCGGCCCGTTGCCCGGGCGCGGTGCGGGCGGGGCTGCCGGGTCGGCGGGTGCGGCGGCGAGTGCCCGGGCGGGGAGTCGCGGGCCCCACTGTCCGGTCAGCGCCGAGCGCACCAGCGGGTTGCCGCGGGCGGTGGTGACCAGCCACTCGGCCAGGTCCGGGAGGCGGGCGAGCGGGTCGCCGGGGCCGGCGAGCACCCGGTCGACGCCCGCGAGGTAGCCGTCGACCTCCCGGTGGACGAGGGCACGGGCCAGCCCGTCCTTGCTGCCGAACTCGTTGTAGAGGGTCTGTCGCGACACCCGGGCGGTGGCCGCCACGTCGGCCATGCGCACGCCGGACCAGGAGGCCCGGGCGAGGGCGTCGCGGGCCGCGTCCAGCAGGAGGGCGCGCGCCGCGGTCATGCTCGGCTCCTCACGGACGACGTCGGGGTCGGTCCTCACCCGGAGTGCGGGGACGCACCGGGATCGCGGACCCGCTGTCAGCGTTGACGGCCCCCGGAACACTGTCAAGGCCGGCGACCGATCGTTCCCCGCTCCGCTCCCGTCCCGGTCGCCGGACGGGTGGTGGCCCCCGGACCGGCCCGCTGGATACTGTTCGGCCATGCCCGACTACCACGATGACCTGCGGTTGGCCCATGTGCTCGCCGACGCCGCCGACGCCGCCACCATGGAGCGGTTCAAGGCCCTCGACCTGAAGGTCGAGACGAAGCCGGACATGACCCCGGTGAGCGAGGCGGACAAGGCGGCCGAGGAGCTGATCCGCGGTCAGTTGCAGCGGGCCCGCCCGCGGGACGCGGTGATCGGCGAGGAGTACGGCATCGAGGGCACGGGCCCGCGGCGCTGGGTCATCGACCCGATCGACGGCACCAAGAACTACGTGCGCGGGGTCCCGGTGTGGGCGACGCTGATCGCGCTGACGGAGGCGGCCGAGGGCGGCTACCAGCCGGTGGTGGGCCTGGTGTCGGCCCCGGCGCTGGGCCGCCGTTGGTGGGCGGCGAAGGGGCACGGGGCGTTCAGCGGACGCAGTCTGACCTCGGCGTCCCGGCTGCGGGTCTCCCAGGTCTCCCGGCTCGCCGACGCCTCGTTCGCCTACTCGTCGTTGAGCGGCTGGGAGGAGCAGGGGCGGCTCGACGGCTTCCTCGACCTCAGCCGAGCGGTGTGGCGCACCCGGGCGTACGGGGACTTCTGGCCGTACATGATGGTCGCCGAGGGTTCGGTGGACCTGTGCGCGGAGCCCGAGTTGTCGCTGTGGGACATGGCCGCGAACGCGGTGATCGTGACCGAGGCGGGCGGGACGTTCACGGGGCTGGACGGCCGTCCGGGTCCGCACAGCGGGAACGGCGCGGCGTCCAACGGGCTCCTCCACGACGAGCTGTTGGGCTATCTGAACCAGAAGTACTGACGGCGGCGGGTCCGTGGGCGCCCCGGGGGGCGACGCCACCGAACCGAGCGCTCCGGTTTCCGCAGGGTTTCACGCTACGTGACCACACCCGCGGGACCGTCACCCGGAGTAGAGGATTTCCGGCCGTTCTTCACCCTCTCCACCCCCTTGTTGGCGGGTACGGCGGCTGCCACTCTGAAGGTCACTCCACTTGTGAACTTGTGAATCCGTTCGCAAGGGGGCTCCGAAGAAGCAGGAGGTGGCTTTCGACCATGCTCGTCCGCGACGCCATGAGCACGGTGGTCCTCACCATCGGCCCCGCACACACCCTGCGCCGGGCCGCTTCCCTGATGTCGGCCCGCCGCGTCGGCGCGGCCGTCGTCCTCGACCCCGACACCAGCGGGCTCGGCATCCTGACCGAGCGCGACATCCTCGTCTCCATCGGCCTGGGGCAGGACCCCGACCGGGAGACGGCCGCAGCCCACACCACGACCGACGTGGTCTTCGCCGCCGAGGCGTGGACCCTCCAGGACGCCGCGGACGCGATGACCCGCGGCGGCTTCCGCCACCTGATCGTGCTCGGCGACAGCGAACCGGTCGGGGTGGTCTCGGTCCGCGACGTCCTGCGCTGCTGGGTGCCGGCGCGGCGCCGGGCGGCCAGCGCGATCGGCTGACCCCGGGCGCACGACGTGCGACGGCCGGGCGGATGACCTCCGCCCGGCCGTCGTCCCACACACCGGGGGCGTGGCGCGGGTCGACCCCGCACCGCACCCCCGTCGCCCTCAGCCGCGCAGGGCCTGGACCGCGGCTTCCAGACGCTTCCCGAAGTCCCCGTCGGCCTGTCGGAAGTTGTTCACCGCACGCTCGACGATGTCGTCGCGCGACACCTGGGCGATGGCTCCCGAGAGGTTCTCGATCAGACGGGACTTCTCGTCCTCCGACATCAGCCGGTACAGGTCACCGGCCTGGACGAAGTCGTTGTCCTCGGCGTGGCCGGGGGCCACGTGGTTGGCGGTCGATCCGGTGACCGTGGTGGCCGCCCACAGCGGTCGGTCGGTCTGGAACGGCCCGCCGAAGCTGTTGGGCTCGTAGTTCTTCGCACCCTTGTGGCGCCCGTCGTACAGGAAGCCGTCCCGGCTGTTGGTGCGCGCCTCGGTGGCGTGCGGACGGTTCACCGGGAGGTGGTCGGCGTTGATGCCGACCCGGTAGCGGTGGGCGTCCCCGTACGCGAACAGCCGGCCCTGGAGCATCTTGTCCGGGGACGGGCCGATGCCCGGCACGAAGTGCGCGGGGCTGAAGATCGACTGCTCGACCTCGGCGAAGACGTTCTCCGGGTTACGGTTCAGCTCCAGCTTGCCGATCTCGATCGGCGGGTAGTCCTCGTGCGGCCACACCTTGGTGAGGTCGAACGGGTTGAAGCGGTAGTTCGCCGCCTCGGCCGCGGGCATCACCTGCACCTGGACCGTCCAGGACGGGAAGTCCCCGCGCTCGATCGACTCGCGCAGGTCCCGCTGGTGACTGTCCGGGTCCTCGCCCGCGAGGCGGTTGGCCTCCGCCTGGGTGAGGTTCTTGATGCCCTGGTCGGTCTTGAAGTGGTACTTGACCCAGAAGACCTCGCCGGCCTCGTTGGTCCACTGGTAGGTGTGCGAGCCGTAGCCGTTCACGTGGCGGTACGAGGCGGGGATGCCCCGGTCGCCGAAGAGCCAGGTCACCTGGTGGGTGGACTCGGGGCTCAGCCCCCAGAAGTCCCAGACGTTGTCCGCCTCCTGCGAGCCCGTGTACGGGTCGCGCTTCTGGGTGTGGATGAAGTCGGGGAACTTGATGGCGTCCTTGATGAAGAACACCGGGGTGTTGTTGCCGACGAGGTCGTAGTTGCCCTCCTCGGTGTAGAACTTCAGCGCGAAGCCGCGCGGGTCGCGCACCGCGTCGGCCGCACCCAGGTTGCCGGCCACGGTCGAGAACCGGAGGAAGGTCTCGGTCTGTTTGCCCACCTCGGAGAGGAACTTCGCCCGGGTCCACTCGGTGACGTCCCGGGTCAGCGTGAAGGTGCCGTACGCACCCGCGCCGCGTGCGTGGACGACCCGCTCCGGAATGCGCTCACGGTTGAAGTGCGCCAGCTTCTCCAGCAAGGACTGGTCCTGGACCAGTACGGGACCACCGACGCCCGCCGTCTCGCTGTTCTGGTTGTCGGCGACCGGAGCGCCGGCCTCCGTGGTGAGCGGTCCCTGCGACGTCACGTGCGCCTCCTGCGTCATCCTGAGCCAGTTTGACCTCTTGGCCAATGCCGTAGCCGATCCTACAATGGACAATGTCTAAGTCAAGCAACTCTCCAAAGTCACACCCATTCGGGATCAAGGTCCCCCTGCTGTTAGGCTGATGCGCATGAGTGACCTGTTGGAGCGGCTGCGTGGACGTGGCTGGCGGATGACCGCACAGCGCCGTGTCGTGGCCGAGGTCCTCGACGGTGAGCACGTCCATCTGACCGCCGACGAGGTGCACGCGCGCGCTGTGGTCCGGCTTCCGGAGATCTCCCGGGCGACCGTGTACAACACGCTCGGCGAGTTGGTCTCGCTGGGCGAGGTGCTCGAAGTGGCCACCGACAAGCGGGCCAAGCGGTACGACCCGAACGCTCATCGGCCCCATCACCACCTGGTGTGTTCGGGCTGCGGTGCGATTCGCGACGTGCATCCGCTGGGCAATCCCCTGGGTGACCTCCCCGATTCGGAGCGGTTCGGGTTCACCGTGTCCGCGGTGGAGATGACGTTCAAGGGCCTCTGCCCCCGTTGCACGAGTAACTAGCCGGACGGCGCACTTTCCGCTGGGTGCGTTGCTGTCGGGCTGCACTGTTCCCTGCGGGTACGTCGCGGTTACTCGCGCAGTTCCCCGCGCCCCCAGGGGGCTGCCACCTGCGGTGCAGTGTTTCCTGCGGGTGCGTCGTGGTTGCTCGCGCCGTTCCTCGCGCCCCTAGAGGGCTCCCCCTGGGGGCTCCGTGCGGGTCTGAGGGGCTCCCGGGGGCCCTGTGCCCCGGATAGGGGCGCGGGGAACTGCGCAACAGCGGGACGCACCCGAGCGGAACAGCGCAGCCCGACCAGGACGCACCCAAGGGGCGCGGGGAACTGCGCGAGTAGCTACGACGTACCTGCACGGGAGCATGACTAAGGCCCAGAGGCGAAGCCTCTGGGCCCTTGTCTGCAAGTAGCGGGGACAGGATTTGAACCTGCGACCTCTGGGTTATGAGCCCAGCGAGCTACCGAGCTGCTCCACCCCGCGTCGGTAAACTGAACTGTACGTGACGCACGGGTAGGGAGCAAATCGCGGACCGCCGCTCACCGCTTGCGGGCGACCCCCCCGGCCATCAGTCGCTGCGCGACGTTCAGCGGCTCCTCGACCGGCTCGGTCGGACGCCACAACGGCAGGGACACCACCCCGGGCTCCAACAGCTCGTACCCGTCGAAGTACGCGGTGATCTCCTCGGTGGTGCGGAAGCGCCCCGTACCGAGGAGGTGCAGCATCGTCTGCTCGACGGCCCGGGCCTCGGGTCCGGTGTCGCAGAACGCCGTGATCACCAGGTGGCTGCCCGGGGGCACGTGGGACATGTACTCGTCGACGATGCCCTTGGGGTCCTCGTCGTCGTGCAGGTGGTGGAGGATGCCGACGAGCAGCACGCCGACCGGCTCGTCGAAGTTGATCAGCCGCTTGACGGCGGGTTCCTGGAGCACGGTCTGCGGGTCGCGCAGGTCCGCGTTGGAGACGCCGGTGTTCGCGTTCTCCTCCAGCAGGGCGCGACCGTGGGCGAGGACGATCGGGTCGTTGTCGACGTAGACGACACGGGCGTCGGGGTTGACGCGCTGGGCCACGTGGTGGGTGTTCTCCAACGTGGGCAGACCGGCACCGAGGTCGATGAACTGCTTGATCCCCACCTCGGACGCCAGGTGGCTGACCGCACGGCCGAGCACGGCCCGGTTGAACCACCCCACGTCCCCGATGTGCGGCACCGTCTGCTTGACCCCTTCGGCAACCACGCGGTCGACCTCGTAGTTGTCCTTGCCACCGAGGACCGCGTCGTACACCCGCGCGATACTGGGCTTGCTCGTGTCGATTTCCTCCGCCACCGCGACTCTCCGTCCCTGTGCCACCCGTACGGGCGATATCCAGCCGCCAGGTTAACCCCCGTGAGGCGCGCCACAGTTATCGCGGGCACCCCTTTTTTCAGGAATGACGGATCGTCAATCTCGGACTCGGTCCGCGGGTCGGCACCGCACGGGGTCAGGCGGAGAGTTCCTCACCCAGCGCGTCCCTCAACCGGGCAGCGCGCGCGGCGACTTCCTCGGGTCCGAGGGACACCGCGAGGTCGGCCCACCGTTGGCCTTCGGCCAACTCCCCGCGCCGTGCGTGCAGCAGGGCGAGCCGCAGGGCGGCCCGTCCGTGCCCGGCGCGGGCGGCGCGCTTCCACCACAGCGCGGCCTCGGGCTCGCTGCCCTCCCGGGCGAGCAGCAGCCCCAGGTTGAAGGCGCCGTTGCGGCTGCCGGCCTCCGCGGCGAGGCGGTACCAGCGGGCCGCCTCGACGACGTCGCCGCGTGCGGAGGCGAACATCCCGACCCGCACCTGGGCCCGTCGGTGCCCCTGTTCGGCGGCCCGCTCGTACCACTCCTCGCACTCGGTGCGCTCCAGCACCGGCTCCCCCAACTCGTGTGCGGGGGCCGGCGGGCGGCGGGCGTCCAGCACCGCGGCGAGCCGGTACGCGGCCTCCGCGCTGCCGCCGCCCGCGGCCCGTCGCAGGTGCCGTTCCGCCTCCTGCTCCTCGCCGTCGCGGAGCCTGGCGATGCCCACGTGCAGGGCGGCCTCGGTGTGTCCGGCGGCGGCGGCCCGCCCGTACCAGCGCACCGCACCGGCCTCGTCGCCGCGCCCCTGGCAGAGGATGCCCAGGTTGAAGGCGGCGTCGACGCTGCCCGCCTCGGCCGCCTTGGAGAACCAGGGTTCGGCGCCCGCCGCGTCACCGACCTGGAGCAGCAGGACGGCGAGCGCGTTGGCCGCCTCGCGGTGCCCGGCGTAGGCGGCCTGGCGGTACCACTGCTCGGCCTGCGCGGTGCGGTCCTGCTGGGCGTACAGCAACGCGAGGTTGTAGGCGCCGTTGACGTCGCCCGCGTCCATCGCGGCGCGGTACCAGCGCTCGGCGCTCTGCGGTTCGCCGCGCTGGGCGTGCAGCGCGCCGAGGGCGTTCGCGGCGTTGCCGTCGCCGTCCTGGGCGGCCCGCAGCCACCACACGGCGGCGTTCTCCACGTCCCCGGCGTCGCGCAGCAGGTATCCGAGGGCGCAGGCGGCGCGGGCCTCGCCGTCCTTGGCGGAGGTGAGGTACCAGCGGCCGGCCTCCTTGAGGTCGCCGCGGCCCTCCAGGATGGCGCCCAGATGCAGGGCGGCCTGCCGGTGCCCGCGTGCGGCGGCCTGGCGGTACCACTGCTCGGCCTCGCCGGCCGCCCGCGGTCGGGACGGCCGGTCGGTCGGGGCGGGGGCCTGGGCGTCGGTGCGCTCGTCGAGGTGGCGGGCGAGCCGGTAGGCGGCTTCCCGGTGGCCGCGTTCGGCGGCGGCCCGCATCCACTCCTCGGCTCCGGCGTCGGCGCGGTGCTCCAACAGGTCGGCGAGCGCGTACGCGCCGAGTGCGTGGCCCTGCTCGGCGGACTGGCGCAGCCAGTACTCGGCGGCGGGTTCGTCACCGCGTTCGCGTTGGTGGCGTCCGAGGGCGTGGGCGGCGGCGGCGGAACCGGCGACGGCGGCGATCCGCCACCAGCCGGCGGCCTCGTCGGAGTAGCCGCGCTGGTGGAGCAGGACGCCCAGGTTGTTGGCGGCGGCCCGGTCGCCGGCGGCGGTGGCGGCCCGGAGCCGGGGTTCGGCCCCGTCGAGGTCGCCACGGCGCAGGAGGAGCGCCCCGAGGACGCTCAGGGCTTCCGTGTCACCGGCGTCGGCGGCGGCGCGGTGGCGTTCCTCCTCGGCCGCCGCGCCGGTCTCGTCCCGGTCGACGGGCTGCGCAAATCGCCCTGTCTCCCACAGAGTTGCCTTGTCCCCCATAACATCCATCGTCGCACCACCCGCAACCTGGGCATTTCTGACACACCGCAGTCAGCGAGGTCACTACAGCGTTTTGTCGACATGCCCACACGGAGACAAGTCAAACACGTTGACCGCAACTCTCCCTGACGCTCGTGCCCTTGAGCGCGGCGTGCACACCGCCCGCGCCCGCGTCCACACACACATGACGAAGGCCCGGAAGCTAGCTTGGCTTCCGGGCCTTCGCCTTCAGTAGCGGGGACAGGATTTGAACCTGCGACCTCTGGGTTATGAGCCCAGCGAGCTACCGAGCTGCTCCACCCCGCGTCGTGTTGTTTAGACCTTAGCACGGTGCGGGCGGGTGATCTTCCCGCCGGTGGAGCGCCCGTCCCCGTGACGCTCGGGTGCTCGTCGGAGCGTGCGGGCCGCCCCGGGGGCGCGCGGTGTGCGCCGCGCCCCCGGGAGTGGTCCGGGCGCCCGGGTCAGGCGCCCCGGGCCGGCTTCTCGGCAGGCTTGTCGGAGGATTCCCCGGAGGGTTCCTCCTCGGGCTTCCCGGCCGGCTTGCCGTCCGCACCCTCGTCCGCCTTCTGCTGGGCCTCCTCGGCCCGCTTCAGCGCGTCCCTGAGCTTGGTCTGGGCCTCGCCGTACGCCTTCCAGTCGTTGTCCTTCATCGCCTGCTGGCCGTCGTCGAAGGCCCGCTGGGCCTCTTCGAGTGCCTCCTGGACGGTGGGATCGGCGTTGCCCGGCGGCTCGGTCGGGGTCTCCCCCGGTGGCTGGGGCTCGTTGGTCTCCGGCTTCTCCGGCGGGCTCGCCTTCTCCGCGCCGAAGACGACGTTGAGCGCCTTCTCCAGCGTCGGTTCGAACGCCGTCTTGCCGTCGTAGGTGACCAGCACCCGGCGCATCAGGGGGTACTTCAGCCCGCCGCCGCGCACGTAGACCGGTTCCGCGTAGAGCAGTCCGCCGTCCAGGGGCACGGTCAGCAGGTTGCCGTACTCGACTTCCGAGTCACCACCACGCAGCAGCCTGATCTTCTCGGCGATGGCCGTGTCCGAGTTGAACTTGCTCTGGACCTGCTTGGGCCCGTCGATCGTCTCCGCCGACGGCATCTTCAGGATGCTGATCTTGCCGTAGTCGGAGGTGCCCGCCTCGGCGTTGACCGACATGAAGGCGCTGAGGTTGTCCCGTCCGTTCGGCGTGAACGTCGTCGTGAGGGAGAACGCCTGGTCCTTCTGGTCCGGCATCCGCATGCTCAGGTAGTACGGCGGCACCGCCTTGCCCGACCGGTTCGTCGGGTCGTCCGGCACCTGCCACACCTCGCTGCCGCTGAGGAACGCGTCGGCGTCCCCGACGTGGTAGCGGGTCAGCAGCTCGCGCTGGACCTTGAACAGGTCCTGCGGGTAGCGCAGGTGGTCCATGAGCAGCGGGGAGATCTCGCTCTTGGGCTGCACCGTGTCCGGGAACGCCTTCATCCAGGTCTTGAGGACCGGGTCCTGGGTGTCCCACTGGTACAGCTTGACCTCACCCGAGTAGGCGTCGACCGTCGCCTTGACCGAGTTGCGGATGTAGTTGACCTGGTTCTGCTGGGCCACCACCGCCCGCTGGTTGTTGCGCTCGGTCAGCGAGTCGGCCGTGGTGTCGCCGAGGGTGGTGCGGGACGCGTACGGGTAGCCGTTGGTGGTGGTGTACGCGTCGACGATCCACTGGATGCGGCCGTCGACGACCGCCGGGTAGGCGTCGCCGTCGATGGTCAGCCAGGGGGCGACCGCCTCGACGCGCTCCTTGGGCACCCGGTTGTACAGGATGCGGGAGCCGTCACCGATCGCGCCCGAGTAGAGGATCTGCGGCTCGCCGAAGGCGACGGCGTACGCGGCGCGGTTCAGCGGGTTCGACAGGTTGACGCCGCTGTCGCCCTTGTACCGGGTGGTCTTCTCGCCCTTGTCGTCGGAGTAGTCGATCTCGCTCTGCGGCCCGCCGACGATGGAGTACTGCGTCGTCTTCTCGCCGTAGTAGATCCGCTGCTCGTAGTCGCCGAGCGTGCCCTTGGAGGGCAGGTCCGACTCGGTGAAGACGGGGCTGCCCCCGGGCGTGGCCTCGGTGCCCTTCGCGGCGACCACGCCGTACCCGTGGGTGTAGCGGAAGTGGTCGTTGATCCAGTTGTTCTTCGGGATGCCGTTCAGGTCCAGCTCGCGCAGACCGATGACGGTGTCCTGCTCCTTGCCGTCGGGGCCCTTGTAGCGGTCCACGTCGAGGTTGGCCGGGAAGGCGTAGTAGTTCCGCATCTGCTGGAGCTGCTGGAACGTCGGCGACACCACGTTCGGGTCGATCATGCGCATGCTGGCCGCCTTGTCGGCGTCCTGGCGCAGTTTCGCCTTGTCCGTGGTGTTGCTCTTGCCCGGGTAGTCGGTGACGTTGATGTCCGAGATCCCGTACGCCTCGGTCGTCGCCTGGAGGTTCTTCTCGACGTACGGCGCTTCCTTGGCCTGCTCGTTCGGCTGGACCTGGAACTTCTGCACGATCGCCGGGTACAGCCCGCCGATCAGCACCGCGGAGAGCACCATCAGGCCGAACCCGATCACGGGGAGCTGCCAGGTGCGCCGCCACAGCGTCGCGAAGAACAGCACGGCGCAGATCGCCGCGATGAAGAACAGGATCGTCTTCGCGGGCAGGTACGCGTTGGCGTCGACGTAGCGCAGGCCGGTCCAGTTGTCGGTGGCCTTGAAGTCGCTGGACTTCACGGCGAGCCCGTACCGGTCGAGCCAGTAGGCGATCGCCTTCAGCGAGACGAAGATGCCGAGGAGCACCGAGAGGTGCCCGGTGGCCGCGGCGGTGGCCCGCCCGCCGGGGCTGGTGACCCGCAGGCCGCCGTACAGGTAGTGCGTCAGGGCGGCGGCGATCAGCGAGAGCACCACGGTGGCGAAGCCGAAGCCCAGCAGGAAGCGGTACCAAGGCAGGTCGAAGGCGAAGAACGACACGTCCAGACCGAACTGGGGGTCCTTCTTGCCGAACGCGACGCCGTTCACCCACATGAGCCAGGTGCGCCACTGGCCCGCGGCTGACGCCCCGGCGATCAGCCCCACGATCGCCGTGAGTCCGAGCAGGATCCACTTCTTGTACGGGGCGATCCCCATGCGGTACCGGTCGAGGTTCTGCTGCTCGGTCGACATCGCACTCAACGGCGGACGCAGTCGGTGCGCCAGCCAGATGTTCACGCCGACGGAGGCCGCCATGAGCAGCCCGAAGACGAGGAACAACCCGATCTTGGTCCACAGGGTCGTCGTGAACACCGACGAGTAGTTGACCGACCGGTACCAGAGCCAGTCCGTCCAGAACCCCGCGAACATGACGAACACCATGGCCAGCACGGCCAGGACGCCCAGTGTCATGAGCAGGGTGCGGACCCGCCGGGACGGTCGGCCCACTCTGATCCGTGGCCCGGTCGGGCCTCCGCCGCGGTCCGGCATCTGGAAAGCCAAGGTGCGCACCTCGAAGTCGCTGTAGTTCTGCTTCCGGACCCCCACGAACGCAGGGGTCTCACCTATGCAACTTACTGATGCTTTACTCGGTTCCCGGTTCCGGGGGTGAACGAGGCAGGATTGTGACCATGTCCAACACCGCCAACTCAGGCACCCCGATGGCCGCCGGTCCGCTGACGCGGGCCGTGCTGGAGATCGACGAGTACATCTCCGGGCTGGGCTGGGACCAGCCCGCCCGACTGTTCGCCCTGGTCGACACGGATCGACTGCGCTCCCAGGAACCCACGCTCGCCGCGCGGCTCGGCCTCGCCGACGACCCCGCCGCCCCCAACCCGGGTGGCTCATTGACCCCGATCGAACAGGACGAGGTTCCGGCGGGCACCGCGCTGGACGAGTTCCTGGGCACCATCGCCTGGCCCGACGCCGTGGCCGGCTGCGCCCTGTCGGTGGAGCGGCTGATGCTGCCCCCGTCGGCCGAGGCGTCCGTCCCGGCCGGCCTGGACGGCGCGAAGCTCGCCGGTTGGGTCGCCCGGCACCCGGACCGCCAGGAGGTCCGGATGACGGTGGCGGTGCTGCGCGACGGCTCCCGCGATTCGGCGCTGCGACTGCGCGACAAGGACTCCGCGACGGACGTCCTGACCGGTTCCGACCTGGTGCCGGGCCTGGCCGACGCCTTGACGGCGACGTTCGCCGACTAGCCCCGCGGGGCCGGACGGTCCGCCGTCCGGCCCGGGGGGCTCAGCCCTTGGAGCAGGTGGGCAGGCGGTCCGTCCGGCCCTCGCGGATGTCCTCCAGGGACTGCATGGCGTCGTCCATGGTGTCGACCTTGACCA
Source organism: Streptomyces sp. NPDC005955 (assembly GCF_042871255.1). Lineage (NCBI taxonomy): Bacteria > Bacillati > Actinomycetota > Actinomycetes > Kitasatosporales > Streptomycetaceae > Streptomyces > Streptomyces sp. NPDC005955. Next base: position 155,713 of record NZ_JBIAIF010000001.1, read on the forward strand.
GGGTGAGCCCTTCGGGGACGTCCTGGGCGGCGCTCGCGCAGTTGTCCTTCGGGGTGAGGAAGAACTCGGCGCCCTGCTCCCGGGCGCCCACGGTCTTCATCTCGACGCCCCCGATCGGCCCGACCTTGCCGTCGTCGTCGATGGTGCCGGTGCCCGCGACGAACTTGCCGCCGGTCAGGTCCTCGGGGGTGAGCTTGTCCACGATGCCGAGGGCGAACATCAGCCCGGCGCTGGGACCGCCGACGTCGGCGAGCTTGATGTCGATGCTGAACGGGAAGGTGTGGTCGGTCCCGGCCTGGATGCCGACGATCGCCCGCTTGCCGTCCTCGGCCTCTTTGGTGGTGACGGTCACGTCCTCGGTGCGGGTGGCCGGCTTGCCGGTCTTCTCCGCCTCGGCCGCGTCCTTCGCCGGGATGACCGTGAAGACGACCTTCTCGCCGGGCTCGTGCCGGGTGACGAGCTTGGCGACGTCGGCGGGCGCCTTCACCGGCTTGCCGTCCACGCTCTTGATGACGTCCCCGGCGTGCAGCCGGCCCTGGGCGGGGCTGCCCTTGACCACGGAGGCGACGATCACCCAGGACTGCACCGGGATGTCCAGTTCCTCCAGCGCGGCGACCTTCGCGCTCTCCTGGGACTGGGTGAACTCCTCGGCGTTCTCCTGGTTGGACTGCTCCTCCGTCTTGCCGTCCGGGTAGAGCGTGTCGTGCGGCACGACGATGTTGTCGTGGGCCAGCCAGCCGTACACCGCCTCCACCAGGTTCATCCGGTAGTCGGCACTGGTGACGCGGACCGTCGTCATGTTCAGGTGGCCGGTCGTCGGGTACGTCTTGCGGCCGGCGATCTGGAGCACCGGCTCGCCGTCGTGCTCACCGAGCGTGTTCACGGTGGGACCCGGGGACATCTCCGAGTACGGCGTCTTGATGAGCACTCCCGCGCAGAGCAGCGCGATCAGCAACACGGTGGAAGCGAGCATCGTCGTCGTGCGGCGTGGCATGGAACGACAGTACGGGACCTGCCGGTGATCGCACCGCCCAGTCCGCCCGGACGGGTCGCCCGCGTTCCGACCGCGGGCCTCACACCACGTCGGAGCGGCTCTTCTCCATCGCCGCGCGGAACCGTTCGTAACCGGCCAGCTCCGGGCCGTCGCCGGTGCGGCGGGTCCTGGTGGCCCAACTGCCCCACAGGCCCGCGCCGAGCGCGGCGAAAAGCGGAATCAGCAACCAGGCGATGGCCGCCATGCCGACCTCCCAACCCGGTGTGTGACCGCAACTGACTGATCAGCAGATTAACCGTCCGCAGTGACCACGCTCACGCCAGGGGGGCGGTTGCGCAAGCGGAGGACCCGGCCGGGCGAAGCGGGGGCCTCAGCAGGCGCCCACCCACTCCTCCGTGCCGTCCGAGAAGCGCTGGTGCTTCCAGACGGGGACCTCCCGCTTGAGGTCGTCTATCAGTCTGCGGCACGCGGCGAACGCTTCCGCCCGGTGCGGGCAGGACACCGCGACGATCACCGCGAGGTCGCCCACGGAGAGGTCGCCCACGCGGTGCACCGCGGCGAGGCCCTGGACCGGGAAGTCCGCGGCGACCTTCTCCGCGACCCGGCGGAGTTCGGCCTGGGCCGTGGGGTGGGCGGAGTAGCCGAGGCCCTCCACGGACGCGCCGGCGTCGTGGTTGCGGACCGTTCCCACGAACAGGGCGGTGCCGCCTGCCGTGGGGTCGCCCACCGCGTGGAACACCTCGTCCAGGGACAGGGGCTCCTCGCGTATCGCGACCAGTCGCACGGCGCCCGCGTCGCTCGGCTCGTCCATCTCGGTACCCCCCTCGTTCCCGTACACCCTAGGACACGGGGTGCGCGGTCCCGCGCGGTGCAGCCGGGTCCCTCACGGTGCGCGGTCCTGCGCGGGTGCACTGTGGTCGCCCGCGCAGTTCCCCGCGCCCCTTGCAGGTGCGTTCCGCTGGGGGTGCGCTGTTCTGCGCGGGTGCGCTGCGCGATTGCGCAGTTCCCCGCGCCCCTGTCGGGGCGCCCTGGGCCGCCCGGCGGAGTCCCTCAGGGGGAGCCCCCGTAGGGGCGCGAGGAACGGCGCGAGCAACCGCCGCCACCGCCGCAGGGAACAGCGCACCGCAGGAGGCAGCCCCTTAGGGGGCGCGGGCAACCCCAGCGCACCCGCAGGGGCCAGGAACCGCGACGGGGAGCGTCAGATGCGGCGGCGGGCCTTGCGCGCCCGGCGCACGAGCGCAGCCGTACCGAGCAACGCCACCGTAGCCCCCGCCGCCCCCGCGGCAGTCGCGTCCTTGCGCCCCAGCCGCCGCCCGGCCACCGTGTGCCGCCCGGAGACCTCCTCCAGCAGCTCCGCGAGGACCTCCTCGTTGGTCCACCGGGGACGCCACCCCGCGTCGTGCAGCCGGCTCCCGCTGACCACCCACGGGTACATCGTGTACGCGAGGTCCCCCGCGGGCGACGGCGTGAGCCCGATGCGGTGCAGCCGCGCCGCGGCCCCGAGCGCGACGGCGGACGGCAGCTCCATGCGGCGGATGCCGCTGAGTTCCTCGACCTCCTCCTGCTCCAGCCAGCCCTCGCAGCCGACGGCCACTTCGCCCTCGACCTTCTCCAGCACCGCGTACTCCAGCGCCCCGCACAGGTCCTCGACGTGGCAGAACTGCCAGGCGGGCCGGGAGCCGGCGACCACGAGCAGCCGGGGCGACTCGAAGTAGCGGGTCAGGGCGGTGTCGGTGCCACCGACGAGCACGGCGGGTCGCACCACGGTCACGTTCAGTCCGGGGTGCGCCTTGGGCGCCCGGCGGGCGAGCCGTTCGATCTCCAGCAGGTCGCCGACGCCGGTCGCCTCGGCGGTGGCCCGCAGCTCGGCGTCCTCGGCGAGCGGGAGCTCGTTGTCGGCGAGGGCCCCGTAGACCATGGCGGAGGTGCACAGCACGACCCGGCGCACCCCGACCGCCGCGGCGGCCGTGAGCACGGTCTGGGTGCCGCGGACGTTGTAGGCGGTGCGGGCCGCCGCATCGGTCTCCAGGTCCAGGTCGAGGGCGAGGTGGACGACGACGTCCGCGCCGCGGAGCTTCTCGACGATGGCGGGGTCGCGCACGTCGAGGACGTGCCACTCCGCGTCCTCGCAGTCACCGCGCCGTTCGTCGATGGCGACGACCCGCTTGACCTCCTCGCTCGCGGCGAGCCGCTCGACGAGCAGCGCGCCCACCCCGGCCGCCGCGCCGGTCACGGCGACGACGGGCCCGCGCGGTGGCGGGCCGGCCGAGTGGTTTCGCGCTGCGCGAACCTGTTGATCTGGGGAACTCACCGGGCGTCTCCAGCGGTTGTCTTCAGTACGTACGGCTTGTGACGCGTACGGACCAGGTGGCACCCATCCTGCCGCAGGCCGGGAGTCGGCGGAGCACCGAGGCTCGATCGGCCCGGGGTGTCTACGCTGGGTGGTGACGCAGGGCATTCGCCGTCGGGAGACACCGGCGGCCCGACGAGCCGAGGAATCCCGTGAGTGACACCCCATTCGGATTCGGCCTTCCGCCGGAGGAGCCGGACAACGGCGACGAGGGCAAGCAGAAGGACCAGAGCGGTGGTGGTCAGGGACCTGCCAATCCGTTCGGTTTCGGGCTGCCCGGCATGGGCGGTCAGGGCGGGGACAACCCGTTCGCCGCGATGTTCGGTTCGATGAACCCGAACGACCTGGGCGCCGCGTTCCAGCAGCTCGGCCAGATGCTCTCGTACGAGGGCGGCCCGGTGAACTGGGACATGGCCAAGCAGATCGCCCGCCAGACGGTCGCCCAGGGCACGTCCGACGGCACCAAGGACGCCAGTGTGAGCCCGGCGGACCACGCCTGGGTCGAGGAAACGGTACGGCTGGCCGATCTCTGGCTGGACGGCGCCACCTCGCTGCCCTCGGGTTCGGGCTCGGCCGTGGCGTGGAGCCGCGCCGAGTGGGTGGAGGCCACCCTCCCGGTGTGGCGGGAACTGGTCGACCCGGTCGCCGAGCGGGTCGGCGCGGCCATGGGTCAGGTGCTGCCGGACGAGATGCAGGCCATGGCGGGTCCGCTGATCGGCGTGATGCGCTCGATGGGCGGCGCCATGTTCGGTACGCAGATGGGCCAGGCCGTCGGCGTCCTCGCCGGTGAGGTCGTCGGCTCCTCCGACATCGGACTGCCCCTGGGCCCGACCGGGAAGTCCGCCCTGCTCCCGTTGAACGTCGCCGCCTTCGGCAAGGACCTCAGCGTCCCCGAGGGCGAGGTGCGGCTCTACCTGGCCCTGCGCGAGGCCGCCCACCAGCGGTTGTTCGCCCATGTGCCGTGGCTGCGCGCGCACCTGTTCGGCGCGGTCGAGGGGTACGCGCGCGGCATCCAGGTCGACACGTCGAAGCTGGAGGACATGGTCGGCCAGCTCGACCCGTCGAACCCGGAGCAGTTGCAGGACGCCCTCCAGCAGGGCATGTTCCAGCCGGAGGACACGCCCGCGCAGAAGGCGGCCCTGGCCCGGCTGGAGACCGCCCTCGCCCTGGTCGAGGGCTGGGTGGACGCGGTGGTGCACGAGGCGGCGAAGCCCCGGCTGTCGTCGGCGGACGCCCTGCGCGAGACGCTGCGCCGCCGCCGCGCCTCCGGCGGCCCCGCCGAGCAGACCTTCGCCACCCTGATCGGTCTGGAGCTCCGTCCGCGCCGGCTGCGGGACGCCTCCCGACTGTGGGCCTCGCTCACCGACGCGCGCGGGGTGGACGGGCGCGACGGCCTCTGGGCCCACCCGGACATGCTGCCCACGGCCTCCGACCTGGACGACCCCGACGGCTTCGTCCACCGCGAGCAGCTCGACTTCTCCGAGTTGGACAAGCTCCTCGGCGAGGCGGCGGGCGCCGGCGGCTCCACCGGCACCGACGGCCCGGCGAAGAAGGCCGACCCCGGCGCCACCGGCCCCGACGACGGCCGGGGCACCGGCAAGGACAGCACCGACGGCGAGGACGGCGACGACAGCAAGTGAGCCTGTACGACGACACGGTCGAGGTCCTGCGCGGGTACGGCGACCAGGACGAACTGCGGGAGCTGTACCTCGCGCACCTGGCCGCCCACCCGGACGGGGTGTGGAGGTCCTGCGGGGACGGTCACGTCACGGCCAGTGCCCTGGTCGTCGACCCGGAGCGCGAACGGGTCCTGCTGACCCTCCACGGCAAGATCCACAAGTGGCTCCAGATGGGCGGTCACTGCGAATCCGGTGACCGCACCCTCGCGGACGCGGCGCTGCGCGAGGCCACCGAGGAGTCCGGGATCGCCGCGCTGCGTCTGCTGCGCGGCGGACCGGTCCGGCTCGACCGGCACCAGACCCCGTGCGCCTGGCACCTCGACGTGCAGTACGCCGCACTGGCCCCGGCGGGGGCGGTGGAGACGCTCAGCGACGAGTCCCTGGACCTGCGCTGGTTCGGCTACGACGAGGTGGCGAAGGTCGCGGACGCCTCGGTCGTGCGGCTGCTGGAGGGCACCCGCGCCCTGCTGTGACCGGGCTCAGGGGACGGCGGGCGGCAGTGTCCCGCTGGTCGGCGGCGGTTCGCCGGAGAACCGTTCCGACGCCGGCTCGGTCGGCTCGGCCGGCAGACGCGGCCAGGTGCGCTGGGACGGCGTCGAGGCCGCCGGCCGGGGGACGTCGTCGCGGTTGACGTCGACTCGGCAGGTGGTGGCCTCCATGTCGACGTCCGTTCCGTGCAGGGCCACCGGGCGCGTACCGCTCGGGCTCCCCGCGTAGGCGATGGTGCAGACGACCTGTTCGACGGCCCGGTCGTCGAGGTCGGCGAGCCGAACCGGCAGGAACACCGCCGTGGCGTTCCCCGCCGCGTTCGTGCCGATGCCCAGCTTGCTGCCCACGACGGACGACTTCGGCAGTCCGGTGCGCAGTCCGGCGGCGCGTTCCTCCTTCGTGGGGCCGTCGAGGAGCGTCTTGAGCGCCCGGCCGAGGGTCACCGGGGTGGCGCCGCCCCAGGTGCCGTTGGTGAGGGGGCGGGGCACCGGGATCAGCTCGCCGTCCGGGGTCTCGAAGAACAGCAGCATCCAGTTGCCCTCGCCGGGAATGACGAGGACGGTCGCGGGGCCGCCGGCTTCGATGACGTCGGTGGCCTGCACCCCGCAGCCGGTGAGGGCGAGCGCCGCCGCCAGGGCCAGGCCGCGCACGGTCCGGCGGCGCACGGGTCGTCCGACGCCTCGGGTGCCGTTCGTGTTCACTGCGCGCCCTCCGGCCCGTACAGCGGTGTCTCCACGGTGAACACGGCGCCCGCGCCGTCGACGCCGAGGCCGCCGCCGGGGAGGTTGGCGGCGCGGACGGTGCCGCCGTGCAGATGGACGTTCTCCTGGGTGATGGCGAGCCCGAGCCCGCTGCCCGTGGAGCGCACCCGGGCGGCATCCGCCTTGTAGAAGCGGTCGAAGATGTGCGGCAGCACCTCGGGCCGGATGCCGGGGCCGCTGTCGATGACCTCGGTGACGAAGGTCGGCGTGCCGTGGGGCGTGGTGCCCCGGCGGAGCCGGACGGTGACGGGGGCGGCGCCGTGGCGCAGCGCGTTGCCGACGAGGTTGGCGACGACGACGTCGAAGCGGCGCGGGTCGAGTCGGGCCCGGATGCCGTCGGGCAGGTCGGTGCGGACCCGTTCGGGGTGCCCACCGGTCCAGTGCCGACTGCGCAGGGTGCGGTGAATCGTTTCAGCCACGTCGACCTCGTCGGTGTGGAGTTCGGCGGCGCGGGCGTCGAAGCGGGAGATCTCCATCAGGTCCTCGACGAGCACGGCCAGCTTCCCCGTCTCGGCGCTGATCAGCCGGACGGCCTGGGCGGTGTCGGGCGGCAACCGTTCGGCGTCCTCGTCCAGGACCTCGGTGACGGCGAGCATCCCGGCCAGCGGGGTGCGCAGTTCGTGGGAGACGTCGGAGGCGAAGCGCCGGGCGCGTTCCTCGGCGCGTTGGAGTTCGGCGACCGACTGTTCCAGCTTGCCCGCGGACTCGTTGTAGGTGTGGGCGAGGTCGGCGAGTTCGTCGTTGCCCCGGACCGGGATGCGGGTGTCGAGCCGCCCGCTGCCCATGCTGCGGGCGGCCCGTCGCAGCTCGCGCACCGGGCGGAGCACGCTGCGGGCCGCGAGCAGGGCGGGCACCAGGGCGATGGCGAGGCCCGGCATGGCCCCGGCCCGGGCGGCGGCGACCAGGGCCTCGGTCTGGGCCTGTTCCTCGCGCATCGGCAACACCGCGTAGAGCACCAGGCGGGTGGGCAGCACCCCGTCGGTGCCGGCCCGGAAGACGGCCGGCACACCGATCGTGAGGTAGGGCTCGCCGTTCTTCAGCACCCGTTGGAAGCTGCCGTGCGGGTGGTCGGGCGAGGTGGCGGCGCGGCGCAGTTGCGGGGTGATGACCGTGGACGTCGGGCTGGTGCCCGAGGACACCCGCAGACTCCCGTACTCGGCGAAGACGACCCAGGTGCGGGGCTTGCCCTTGCGGGCGATCTTGAGCAGTTCGTCCTGGATGCTGCGGCGGGTCAGCGGCGGTTGCACCCACATCCCCGAGACCTGTTCGCGGAAGGACGCCACCGCGGTGTCCTGCACGGAACTGAGGACCGAGTTGCGGGCCTCCCGATAGGTGAGGGTCGCGGTGGTACCGGCGCTGACGGCGGCGACCAGCAGGAACGCCAGCACGAGCCGGGTGCGCAGCCCGAACGGCGCCCGCCGGCGCCGCCGGGCGGGCCCGGTCGCGTCCCGTGCCGGCGCGTCGGCAGCGTGCCGGGACCTGCGGGGGCGGCCGATCACAGGGGGCCGAAACGGTAGCCGAAGCCGCGCAGGGTCTGGATGTAACGGGGGCTGCCGGGCACGTCCTCGATCTTGTTGCGCAGCCGCCGCACACAGGCGTCGACCAGCCGGGCGTCACCGTGGTAGCTGTGCTCCCAGACGTGTTCGAGGAGTTGTTGACGGCTGAAGACCTGCTCGGGGGCCGCACTCAGGTGCAGCAGCAGCCGCAGTTCGGAAGGGGCGAGGGCGAGGACGCGCCCGGCTTTGGAGACGGTGAGCCCGGCGCGGTCGAGCACGAGTTCCCCGTGCGCCTCGACGGCGGACCGCCCGGGTCCGGGGCCGGGGGCGTCCAGCCGGCGCAGCACGGCGCGGATGCGGGCCTCGATGACCTCGGTGCGGGCGGGTTTGACGATGTAGTCGTCGGCGCCCGCCTCCAGTCCGATGACGATGTCGAAGTCGTCGCCGCGGGCGGTGAGCATGATGATCGGGAGTTGGCTGCGCTCCCGGACCCGGCGGCACACCTCGACGCCGTTGACGCCGGGCAGCATCAGGTCCAACAGCAGCAGGTCGGGGTGGAACTCGTCGACGGCGGCCAGTCCGTCCTCCCCGGTGGCGGCCGTCCGCACCTCGTGGCCCCGGCGGCGCAGACCGAGTGCGACCCCTTCCCGGACGGAGAGGTCGTCTTCTATGAGGAGCACACGTGGCATGAGCGGATTATTCCAGGGGTCGGGATCAGCGCCGCCGCAGGCGTCGGGTGACGCCGCTGGTCAGCCGGTCGAGTTCGGTCAGGCGCAAGGGCCGGGCGAGCACCGCGAAGACGACGGCGATGACGGCACCGCCCCCGATCGCGGCGACCAGGTGGCCCAGCGGAGCGAGAGCCGCGGTGGCGTAGTGGGCGAGGGCGGTGGCGGGCACGGCCGCGGCCAGCAGCCGCCCGTGCTCCGCCAGCGTGGTGGAGCGCCACAGCGGGCCGGCGGGCGACCGGCGGGCCCGCCGCCGGCTGCCCGCGGGCCGGCCGCCGCGGCGGTGGCCGGCGACCGGGGCGCTGCGGCGGGGCGTGAGCCTGCGGCGCAGGACGTACGCGGTGAGGGCCCAGCCGACCAGCAGGGCGACCGAGTAGCCGCCCGCCATGCCGGTCACCGCGTGCCGCGCCGGCAGCACCAGGTACGCGGTGACGGCCAGGCCCGCGTTGAGCCCTGCGATCACCAGGTTGAGGAAGAACGGGGTGCGGGTGTCCGAGAGGGCGTAGAAGGCGCGGGCCACCACGTACTGCCCGGAGAACGCGACGAGGCCCGGGGCGAATGCCATCAGGGTCAGCGCCATGGCGGCGGTGTCGTCGGCGTCGGTGCGCCCGTACTGGAAGACCACCGCCATGGCGGGCCCCGCGAGGGCGAACAGCGCACAGGCCGCGGGCACGATCGCCGCGGCGGAGGTGCGCAGCGCCCCGGACACGTCACGTCGCACGGCCGCGAGGTCGTCATCGGCCGCGGCCCGGCTCATCCGCGGCACCAGGGCGGTGACCAGCGACACCGTGACGATGCCGTGCGGCACCGCCCACAACAGGTAGGCGTTGTTGTAGGCGCTGAACCCGACGCCCCCGTCGGTGCCGAGGGCCGCGGCCCGCTCACCGGCGGTGGTGGCCAGCCGGGTCACCACCCAGTACGCGGCCTGGTTGGTGAGGACCAGCAGCACCAGCCAGCCCGCGGAGCGCAGCGGCCGGGCGAGCCCGCTGCCGCGCCAGTCGAAACGGGGCCGCCAACGGAACCGGGCGGTGCGCAGCGCGGGCACCAGGGCCAGGGCCTGGAGGGCGATCCCGGCGGTGGTGCCCCAGCCGAGCAGCGCGGTCTCCGCACCGGTCAGGTCACCGCCGTCGCCGAGCGCGAGGTACAGGGCGAACACGGAGATGACGACGACGTTGTTGAGGACCGGGGTCCACATCATCGCGCCGAACCGGCCGCGCGCGTTGAGCACCTGGCCCAGCAGGGTGAACACCCCGAGGAAGAAGATCTGTGGCAGGCAGTAGCGGGCGAACGCGACGGTGAGGGCGGCCTGTTCACCGTCGTACCCGGTGTACGCCTCCACGATCACGGGCGCCGCCCACACCGCGGCCCCGGTGAGGGCGAGCAGCGCGATCACGCACACGGTGAGCAGCCGGTCCGTCCAGGCCGCGCCCCCGTCGGCGTGCTCCTTCGCGGCCCGCACCAGTTCGGGGACGAACACCGCGTTGAGGGCGCCGCCGATCAACAGGGTGTAGACGATCATCGGGACGGCGTTGGCGACCGCGTACCCGTCGGCGGCGAGGCCCACGCCGAGCGCGGCGGCGACGATCGCGGAGCGCAGGAACCCGGTGGCCCGGGACACGAGGGACCCGGCGGCCATGATCGCGCCGCTGCGGGCGACGGACGGGGCGGCCCGACGGTCGACGCGGGCGCGCGGGGCGCTCGCCCCGGGTCCGGTACTCGCCCCGGGTCCGGCGGTCGCCCCGGGTCCGGCGGTCACGCTCACCGGCGGGCCAGGTACGCCTGGAAGGCCCGGTACAGGGCGTGGTTGGTGGTGCCGGGCAGCGGACGTTCCCACTCCCCCAGCGTCTCGACAACCTCGCCCCCGGTACCGAGCTTCCACCGCATCAGCCCGAAGGGCCGGTCGGCCGGGTCGAGGGTCGCGGGCACCCCGCGCATGTCGTAGACGTCCGCCCCGAGGGCGTGCGCGTCCAGGATCATCCGCCACTGGAGGGCGTTGGACGGCCGCACGTCCCTGCGGTGGTCGGCCGACGCACCCGTCTGGTACCAGACCCGCCGGCCCACCGTGACCATGGTGTGCGCGGCGAGGACCTCCCCGGCGTGCCGGGCCAGGTAGAGCCTCATCCGGCCGGGCTCCTCGGCGTTCAACGCCGCGTACTGACGCTCGTAGTAGTCCAGGGAACGACCGAGACGGAACCCGTCGCGGCGTTCGGTCAGGCCCAACAGCCGGTAGAACTCCGGCAGTTCCGCGGCGCTCCCGACGACGACCTCGACACCGGACTTCTGGGCCCGGCGGATGTTGCGCCGCCACTCCTGGTTGAGTCCCGACCACAGTTCGTCGGGGGTGCGCCCGGCCAGCGGCACTTGGAAGACGTACCGGGGCTGGGCGTCCCCGTCGCCGCCCGCGACGGCCGCGGCGCCCGGGCCGCCCTTCGCGCCGCGGACGGGGTCGCCGCAGCGGTGCCAGCCGCGGGCGCGCAACCGTTCGGCGACGACGGTGCCGAGCGGGTCGACCGCGCAGTCGAGGACGTCGGTGAGGTGCGCGCCGGGACCCGTCCGGGTCTTGAGGGTCCGGGCGGTCCAGCGGCGGTGGGCGGGCGAGGGCCCGATGCGCACCGCGAAGGCACCGGCGGCCCGCAGGTGGTCGAGCAGCGGATCGAGCCACGCGTCGACGTCCGGCGCCGCCCAGTCGACGACCGGGCCCTCCGGCAGGTAGGCGAAGTACTTGCGGGTGCCGGGGAACTGGCGCAGCAGCGCCAGGGCGACCCCGTGGAGGAGTCCCGCGGCCGGGTTCGGGCCCCAACCGAACAGCAGGGGCCGCCACTGCTCCTTGACACGTGCCCACGACGGGCACTGGAGGAAGCCGGCGCCGAGCGCGTCACCGGCGCGGGACGCCAGGAACGCCCGGTACTGGGCTTCGGTGACGGGCTCCAGCCGGACGGGCGCCGCCCGGGGGCCGGAACCCGGGCCGTGTCCCGCGGGTCGGTGGTCGTGCGCTGTGGCGGCGGAGTACGGCAGGTCCCGGCCGGGCGTCGTGAGGACAGCAGACACGTGTGAGCCTCTCTTCCATCCCCGGGTGGGTACCGGGGACGGCAGGGATGCTCACAGGTGGGCGTGACCGCGCCGAGCAAGGTGTGTGACGGGACGACGACCGTTGCGGGGCTCGGCCGTCACCGTCCCGTCACACACGCCCCGCTCGGCGACCGGCCCGGGATGCGCGGCCGGGCGGTCAGTTCCAGTCGTTGCCGCGGTTCTGGCCGTGGGAGCCGCGGTCGCCCATGCCGAACTGCGCGGCGACACCGGACCCGATCCGCGCGTTCTGCGGGGGCAACAACTCGCTCGGTTGCACGAGGACGTACCCCTCGCCCTGGAAGCCGAGCTCCCAGCCCTCCCCGGTGTTGCCGCGGCGGCTGCGCGCCGTGCTCGACTGGGTCTGGGCCTGCATCTGGACCCGCAGCCCGGCGGACCAGGCGACGATCGCGTCCGAGTCGACGTTGATCGAGGTGCTCTCGCGCCCCACCCGCAACATCAGCGGCTCGCCGGAGGTCATGAGGGCGACCTTGCCCCGGCCGGTGATGTTGAGCTGGTACTTCCCGGTCCCCGAGATGCCGTACTGGCTGTCCACGGCGATGACCTGGAAGTTCAGCGTGGAGTCCAGGGCGAGGACGTAGGAGCTGTCGACGGTGAGGCCGTCCGACTCGATGTCGACCAGGTGGACGTACTGGGCGAGGTTCGCGAAGTACACGGTGCCCTCGCCCTGGCAGCGCATCAGGTCCAGACCCTCACCGGTCTGTCGGCGACGGCGGCGTTCCTGGCCGCTCTGGTACTCGGCGTCGAACTCGATGGACCCCTGGTAGGCGACCATCGACCCCTTGCGGGCGAGGACGTCGTCCCGGCCCGTCAGGGCGACCCGCAGCAGCTGCGGGTTCTGGAGCGAGTACCGCTCCCCGGTCTGGTTGTCCGCGTGGGCGAACAGCGGGCTCTGCATGGTGTGCGCTTCCCCTCAGCCCCGGATACGGAGACGGTCGGTGCTGTCCTCGCTGGGCTGGACGACGACGATGCCCTGCCCGGAGAACGCCATCTGGAACGCCTCGCCGCTGCCCCGGCCGACCAGCGCCCCGGCCTTGAAGCTGCGCTTGCCCTTCACCTTGAGGTTCGGGGACCAGGCGAGCAGTGCATCGGGGTCGACGTACGTCTCGTCCTCGCCCCGGCCGCACTCCACGACGATCGGCGTGCCGCGCGAGGTGAGCGCCACCCAGCCCTGACCGCCGACCGTGACGTTCCACAGGCCCTGGCCGGCGAGCCGGGTGAGTCCCTTGACCTTCTCCACGCCCCATTGGAGGTGGGCGTCGAACGCCAGGAGGTTGCTGCCGTTGACCGAGATCGCGTCGCCGCCCAGGTTCAGCACCACCGTGTCGGCACCGTAGTCGGCGAGGTACAGCAGCCCGTCGCCGAAGCACCGCATCAGCGGGGCGCCCTCACCGGTCGCCCACTCCCGGGCCTGCTGGCGCAGCGCGGGCGGACTTCCGTCGTACTGGACGTATCCGTCGTAGGCGACCATCGAGCCGGCCCGGGCGTAGACGTCCTGCCCGGTCTGGAGGGCCACCTTGACCATGTGCTTGCCGTGGTTCTCCATGCGGACGCCCACGGGGGCGGCGGGGGCCGGGGCGAAGCCCGGGAAGTGTTGGTCCATCATGACGGGCTCCCTCAGGCCTCGTAGGGCTGGACGACGACGAAGTTCCCGGGAGCGCCGCGGAACTGGAGGTTCACGCCCTCACCCGTGGAGCCCGCCGAGCGGTTCGACCGCAGTCGCACCTGACTGGTGACGATCACCTGGGCGCCCGCGGACCAGGCGACCAGCGCATTGCAGTCGACGAAGGTGCTCGGGGTGACCGGCAGGACGACCGGGACGCCGTGCGTCTTCACGATCAGGGTGCCGGCCCCCTGGAACTGCATGGTGAACAGGGCGCCGCCCGGAATGCCGTGCCCCTCGATGCGGCGGACCTCGTACTGGAGCGTCTCGTCGAAGGCGAGGACGTTCTCCGCGGAGACGCAGACCGCGTCCCCCTGCAACTCGATGGTGTGCAGGTGCGACGCCTCCTCGGCGAAGAACACCTGCCCCTTGCCGGTGCAGCGCATCAGCTGCATCTCCTGGCCCGTGCCGCTGCCGACGGCACGGCCGACGAAGCCGGCGCTCTTGTGGCTGAAGTCGACCTTGCCCTGGTACAGCACCATGCTGCCCTGTCGGGCGAGCACGCCACCGCCTCCGGCGGCGAGGTCCACCCGGGCCAGCTTCTCGCTCTGCATCGTCCAGCGCTGACCGGTCGCGAGTTCGTTGAAGCGTTGCAGTCCGGCGGCGACACCCGCCGGGGTGGCGGCCTGCGCGCTCGGCGCCCCGGCGGCGAAGGGCTGACCGGCGACGAACGGCGCCTGGGGCTGGTGCGGAGCCTGGGCCTGGTGCGGAGCCTGGGGCTGGGCTTGGGCTTGGTGGGGTGCCTGGGCCTGGTGGGGTGCCTGCGGGTGACCGTAGCCCGGGGGCGGCGGGGCGGACGGCGCCGGCATCTGGGGCGCGCCGGGCTGCGGATATCCCGGGGGCGGCGGGGCCGACGGCGGGGTGTGTCCGGGCGGGGCCGCGGCGAACGGCGCGGCCATCGTCGGCGCGGCGTGGACCGGGGGCGCCGGTTGCGGGGGCGGTGTCGCGCCCGGCGGCGGCGCGAAGCCCGCTGCGGGAGCGGGCGGCGGCACTGCCGCGGGCTGCACGGCCACGGGCGGTACGGGTGCTGCGGCCTGTGCGGGTGCTGCGGCCTGTGCGGGTGCCGGCGCGGGCGGTGCGAACCCGGGCGCGGGGGCCGGTGCTGCGGGGGGCGCGAAACCGGGCGCCGGCTGGCCCTGGGTCGGGGGTGCGAACCCGGGCACCGGATCGGGGGCGGCGGGCTCCTCCTCGGCGACCTCGCCGCCGAAGTTCCGCAGCAACGCGTCCAGCCCGCCGTCGAACCCCTGCCCGACGGCGGCGAAGCGCCACACGTCCTTCAGGTACAGGTCCCCGAGCATCACGGCGCGCTCCGTCGTGAACTCGGTGCCGTCGAACGGGTACCGGGCGACTTCCTCGCCACCCGCGACGATACGGAGGTAGCCGGGCGCGATCTGCGACATCTGGCCGGCGCCGTCGATCGCCGCGGTGAACGACAGCCGGTGGACGGCCGGGGGGATCTTCTCCAGCGTGACCCGGAACGACTCGGTGTCCCCGGCCTGCGGGCCGAGCAGCTGAATCGCTTCCTCCGGGCTCTTCGGCTGGTTGAAGAAGACGAAGTACCGGTCGTCCGACAGTTCGTCCTTCGCGTCGAGCCCGAAGCAGCTGATGTCGAAGGTCAACCCCGGCGCGGCTATCTGCACGCCGACGTACAGATCGGTACCCGCGGTGAGATCACTGATCTTGGCCTTGTGGCCCCGTTGGAATTCCCTGGCCATGCGTTACGACCGTCCCCCATCCCGGATGCGTGTACGTCGCGCCAGGCTAACCGCAAACACCGAGATCGGAGCATCCCGGTACAGACCCGGTACACAACCGCATTCGCAACGGCACACCGGACGATCACTCGTCCGGCGCCCGCGCTCCGACCCGTACCACGACCCGTACCGCGTTCCGTGCTCCGCCCGGCGGTGCGTCGATGGGGACGTCCGGCGGGGCCGTCGGGGAGCGGGCCGGGGGTGTCACTCCTCGGACGTCACGGGCCGGTACGGGAGCCGGTCGGCGGCGACCACTCCTTCGAGATAGCCGCGGGCCCGCTCGGTCCTCGGGTACGCCTCCAGCAATCGCCAGAAGTCCGGGCCGTGCCCCGGCACCAGCAGGTGCGCGAGCTCATGGAGCAACACGTAGTCGACGACGTACTCGGGCATCCCCTGGAGCCGGTGCGAGAGTCGGATGCTGGCCTCGGAAGGCGTGCACGATCCCCAACGGGTGTTCTGGTTGGTGACCCACCGCACGGACAGCGGTCGCGCGAGACCGTCGAAGTACTGCCCCGACAGGCGCTCCGCGCGCTGGACGAGCTCCGTGTCCCCGAGCAGCCGCTTGCTCTCCTGCGCGGCGAGCTTGTCGAGCATGACGCCCACCCACCGCTGCTCCTCCGCCTCGGACATCCGCGCGGGGATGAGCACCACGGTGCGGTCGCCCTCCCGGTACGCGGAGACCGTACGCCGTCGACGCGCACTCCTGCGCACCTCGACCGCGCTCGCCCGCGAGCCGCCGGACAGGCGGCTCGTCGTACTGCGCGGTGGTTGTCCGGCGCTGTGCAAGGGGTCGACGGGCACGCCACGACGTTACCCGTTGCACCGGTGAGAAGTCCCGACCCCGGGTCGGTTCCCCGTTGATCCACTCCCTCAGCGTCGAGCCGGTATGAAGAATCCCCCCGCCTGTGGATAACTTTCTGCACCCCCGCCCCCGATTCCGCATCATTGAACACACCGGCGGAGCACGGGGGTCTCCGCCGGTGCGGTCCTCCGTTCGGGACCGCGCTCGGGGCCGGACCCGGGGCACGGGGACACGACCACTGGTCGGGTGCTCGGGCTCCTGGGTCCGGCGCCCGGGTCGCCGACGCACGGGCCGCCGTCTCGCGGGGCGGCGGCGGCAGGACGGCGGGTGTGGGGGTGTGGGTGGGGAGGGGGCTGGGGGGGGAGGGGGGAGCCCCCCCAGAACAGCGCGAACCAAATTCGACCGTCACCGCCCAAGGAGCACCCGTCATGCCCGCGCACCCCCTGCTGAAGCCCGCCCTCCGACGCGCTTGGCGTGACCTGCGCACCGTTCAGTGCGGCGTGGCTCCGGCGCACGCGCTGACCTTCGGCCCCCTCGACCCGGCGACCGCCTCGTTCCTGGCCCTCCTCGACGGCACCCGGGGACGCGTGCTCCTGCGTGCGGAGGCCCGGCGGCTGGGGCTGCCCGACGGCCGCGCCGATGCCGTCGTGGAGCAGTTGGCCGAGGCGGGGCTCCTGGACGACACGACCGGCGGCGGCCCTTCGGTCGAGGTGCTGCGCCGACGCGGCACCGTCGTCGACCGCCTCCGCGCCGATCACGCCTCGCTGACGGTGACCCGACCCGGGGCGGGCGCGGCGATGCGTGCCCTCGCGGCGCGCGGCACGGCGCGGGTTCAGGTGCGGGGTGCGGGGCGGACCGGTGCCGTGATCGCCTCGCTGCTGGCGGCGGCGGGGGTGGGGCTGGTGGACGTGCGCGACGGGGGCCGGGTCGCGCCCTGGGAGGTGGGGCCGGGTGGACACGGTCCCGATGCGGTGGGCGAGCGGCGCGAGGACTCCGCACGTCGAGCGGTGCGCGGGGCCAGGCCGGACCGGGCACCGCGGCCCCGCTCACGGCCGCGCCCCCGACCACGGCCTTCCGGGGGACGGGGTTCTCCCGACGCCCCGGATGCCCCAGGTGCCCCCGGCACCCCCTACATCCCAGGTGCCCCCGACGCCCCGTGCCCCTCCCCCGCCCCTGAGCCGCCGCTCGCCCTGGTGCTCCTGACCCCGCGCGAGGGGGTGGACGTCCACGCACCCGACCCGGGAGCGGCGGCGGAGCTCATGGCGGCCGGGGTCCCGCACCTGTACGCGGGGGTGGTGGAGGGTACGGGGGTGGTGGGGCCGTTGGTGTTGCCCGGGACGACGGCCTGCGCCCAGTGCCTCGCGTTGCACCAGCTGGCGGACGACCCCGCCTGGCCGCGCTTGTCGGCCCAGTGGCGTTCGGGGGCGGCGCAGCGCGTCCCGCCCTGCGATGTGACACTGGCCACTGCTGTGGCGGGGCTCGCCGCCGGGCACGCGTTGGCCGTGCTGGACGGTACGGTTCCGGCGAGTGCGGACAGTCGCTGGGAGGCCGTGCTGCCGCGTCTCGCCTGGCGTGCGAGGTCGTTGGGGCCGCACCCGGAGTGTCGGTGTGGTGCGGCGGCCCGCGCCGCGCATGCGGAACACCCCTCCGGGCGACCTGCGACACACGAGACAATGGCCCGGTAGCCGCCGTACGCGGCACGGCGGTCTGGGACTTGGAGGGGCGTATGTCTGATCTTCCCCGGAAGGCGGTTACCCGAACCGCCAAGCTGGCCGCGCTGCCACTCGGCATCGCCGGGCGCGCGACGTGGGGGCTCGGGAAACGCATCGGCGGCAAGTCCGCGGAGATCGTGGGGCGGGAGCTGCAACAGCGCACGGCCGACCAGCTGTTCAAGGTCCTCGGTGAGCTGAAGGGCGGGGCGATGAAGTTCGGGCAGGCGATGTCCGTCTTCGAGTCGGCCCTTCCGGAAGAGGTGGCGGGGCCGTACCGGGCCGCCCTCACGAAGCTCCAGGAGGCCGCGCCTCCGATGCCGAAGCGCACGGTGCACGGGGTGTTGGTGGAGCGGTTGGGGGAAGACTGGCGCGACTTGTTCGAGGAGTTCGAGGACGAGCCGGCGGCGGCGGCGTCGATCGGTCAGGTGCACCACGCGGTCTGGCACGACGGGCGCGAGGTGGCCGTCAAGATCCAGTATCCGGGCGCGGGTGAGGCACTGCTGTCGGACCTCACGCAACTGGGGCGCTTCGCGAAGATGTTGGGGCCGCTGCTGCCGGGTGTGGACGTGAAGCCGCTGATCGCCGAGATGCGTGACCGGGTCGAGGAGGAACTCGACTACGGCCTGGAGGCGCAGGCGCAGCGCGTCCATGCGGAGGAGTTCGCCGATGATCCGGACGTGTGGGTGCCGGCGGTGGTCCACCAGTGCGACCAGATACTGGTGACGGAGTGGATCGAGGGTGTTCCGCTGTCGGAGGTGATCGCCGACGGTTCGGTGGAACAGCGGGACCGTGCGGGGCAGTTGTTGGCCCGGTTCCTGTTCTCGGGCCCGGCCCGGACGGGGTTGCTGCACGCCGATCCGCATCCGGGGAACTTCCGTCTGCTGCCGGACGGTGACGGGGGTTGGATGCTCGGTGTCCTCGACTTCGGGACGGTGGACCGGTTGCCCGGTGGTCTGCCCGCGACGATAGGCGAGTCCCTGCGGATGACGCTGGACGGCGAGGCGGAGGCCGTGTACCGGTTGTTGCGTGACGAGGGCTTCGTGAAGGCGGACATCGCGCTCGACCCGCAGGGGGTGGTCGACTACCTGTTGCCGATCGTCGAGGCCGCCGAGGTGGACGAGTTCACGTTCACCCGGGAGTGGATGCGGACGCAGGCGGCTCGGATCGCCGATCCGCGGTCGCCCGCGTACCAGTTGGGCAAGCGGTTGAACCTGCCGCCGGCGTACCTGTTGATCCACCGGGTGACGCTCAGCACGATCGGTGTGTTGTGCCAGCTCGGTGCGACGGTGCGGCTCCGTGCGGAGTTGGAGGCGTGGGTGCCCGGTTTCCTGCCGGACGAGGACGTCTCCGAGGCGGCCGTCCCGGCCGGTTCGCCCTGACCGCGGGGCGCCCGGTCACCACCAGGGTGAGTCGAGGCGGCCCTCGATGGCTCTGAGGTTGTTCCGGGCGCACCGGTCGCAGAAGTAGCGGCGGACTCCGTTCTCGACGGAACAGGTCCAGGTGGTGGCGGCGCCGTCGGTGGTGCCGCAGCGGGCGCAGGCGGTCGGGGTGTCGGGCGCGGGGCCGGCGTCGCTGGTGCGGTCGGGGGCACCGCTGCCGCTGGGGTTGTCGATGTTCTGACGTTCCACCGGGCGACGATATCTCCGCGGTGGCGGGTGGGCCGACCGCGACGCAGCGCTGTCGGCGGGGGCGCCGGGTCGGGGTGGGGTCGCGGGGGCGTCGGTGTGTGGCGTGTTCGTCAACTGCCCGCGGGGGCCGGTCCGTTCGGGACCGGCCCCCGCGGGATGGTGGGTGGTGCGCAGGTTCCGGGCTGAGAACGGCACACTCGTTCTACGGGCGGCTGTCGGCTGCTCGCCCGGGCGGCGAGGACCCGGGCGTACCGCCGCGGGGTGCCGTTCGCCACGTGGAGTTCGGCGTGACGCAGAGATATCCGCCGGCCCGGCAAACCCCGTAGGCCCCGTGGGCCCGGCAGGTCCTGCACGCCCCGCACCCCCGTAGATCCCGCAAGCCTCGCGAACCCCGCGGGGTCCGCGGGCCGCGGCGCGGGTTGCCGTGCCGTGGGGGTGTTCAGCGGACCGCGCGGGCGTTCCGCGTGCCGTGCCGGTGCGGTGACCGTGGTGGTCGCCGCACCGGATGCGGGGGTACTGCGCGTTACTGCATGACGGCGACGGCGAGCGCGCGGCGCGCCCGCATCGACGCCCGTTCGGCACGGCGCTGCATGCGCCGGGCCGCGACGATCCGGGCGGCCGGGCGGGCCGCCTCGGCCTCTCGAAGCCGCTCGCGCATATGCGCGCGTGCCAGGGCTTCTGGGATGAGTTGCATGGCTCGGTTCCTGTTCTGGCGTGCTTCGACGCCGGTGATGGTGGAGAAGTCTGTGTGCGCGGAGCCGGCGGGCTCGTGGGTGGTGGTCATCGGGGCCTGTTTCCGGGGGTCGTGCGTGAGGGGGCGGTCGATGGTGCCGAGGGTCTTCATGCGCTGACCGGGTTCTTGCGCGGACGGCCGCGGGGCCGCTTCCGGGCGACGACGACGCCCTGGACGAACAGTTCGCCGCCCCAGACGCCCCACGGCTCGCGCCGCTCCTTGGCGCCGGCGAGACAGGCTTCGACGAGCGGGCAGGTGCGGCACAGCGACTTGGCGTACTCGACGTCGGCCGGCGACTCCGCGAAGAAGACCTCCGGGTCGTAGGAGCGGCACGGTACGGGTACGCCGAGGTTCTCGATGGCGTCGTCGAGCGCGGTGAGCGCGGTGAGGGGCGTCACGGTGGAGTCCTTCGTGGGGCCGGGCGGGGAGATCGTGTCCGAGGGCGGAGCTGACGGAGCGTGCGCTTCGAGTTGCACGGGGTGTCTTCCTCGTTTGGTTCGGTCCGGCCGGTCGGCCGGTGGCTGTCTCCCTCAGCGGTGGCTGGGGAGGCTGGTACCGGGTTGTTCTGTTGTCCCGAGGCCCCTTCGCTCCGTCTTCCCGCTCGGGGAAAACAGAAGGGCCGCGGATCCCGGGTGGGGTTCCGCGGCCCTGAAGGCGCCGGCCTGATCGAGGATCAGGCTGGATGACTCCAGGGTTCGAGCCCACGGAAGGCCCACATCGTGTGGTGCTGCTTCGACTGCCGCTTGCCGAGTTCGGCGCCGGTCGCGGTAAAGCCATAGGCCAGTGCCTTGGCTGCCTCTACTGCTTCCAGTGCCTCGGTCGGTCGGCCGGAGCGCTCGCGGATCACGAGGCCACGGGCGACCAGGACGGGCTCAGGACGCAGAGCGACGGCGGCGGACAGACCTGTCCCCGGGTTCGAGAAGCCGGGCAGGCAGGAGGCGATGGCCGAGCGATCGTGCATCACGGCGGTGCTGACGAAGGTGCGGGTCTTGATGCTGCTCACTGGATTCGCCTCCTCTCGGCGTCTTGGGGGACCTGGTCGAGCCCGGTCCGACGGATATGAAGTACAGCACGGATCGGGCGCTTCGGAGAAGCCCCCGTTTCCGTGCTTAAGAACCTATGGTGACGGCCGGGGCATGTGCAAACTATTTTTCCGACGAGTTTGCCTCAGTGGTCATCTCCCTCTGGAGATCGTTCCTGACCTGCGCAGATGGCGAGGACTTCGCCGCCGAAGCTGCGGACCTTGCGCATCCCCACCCCCGGGATGCGGGCGAGGCTTCCCTCATCTAGGGGGATGGTCTCGGCGATGGCGATGAGGGTCTTGTCGGTGACGACGCAGAACTCCGGCTGGCCGGTCTCCTTGGCGCGGGTGGCGCGCCAGTCGTGCAGCCGGGTGTAGAGGCCCTCGTCCATGTCGGAGGGGCAGTCGTCGCAGCGCATCAGTTTCATCTCGCCCGCGTCGGTCAGGGTGCGGCGGCAGACGCGGCAGCGGGCGGGGGTGCGGGCGCGGCGCGGGGCGACGGGGGCGGGGGCGTCCGGGGTGCTGCCGGGTTCGACGCCGCCGCGGCCGAGCTGGCCGGTGCGGGTGCCGCCGCCGGTGGAGCCGGGGCGCAGTCCGTCGAGGAAGCGGCTGGCGTTGCGGCCGGGTCGTCCGCCGGGTGAGCGGGCGAGGGCCCAGGAGACGTGGAGGCGGTGGCGGGCGCGGGTCACTCCGACGTAGAGGAGGCGGCGTTCTTCCTCGATCTGTGCGGGGGTGCGCGCGTAGGTGATGGGCATCATTCCTTCGGCGACCCCGACGAGGAAGACGGCGTCCCATTCGAGGCCCTTGGCGGCGTGCAGGGAGGCGAGGGTGACGCCTTCGACGGTGGGGGCGTGTTGGGCGCCGGCGCGTTCGTCGAGTTCGGCGACGAGGTCGGCGAGGGTCGCGGTGGGGCGGGCCCGGGTGAGGTCTTCGGCGAGGCGTACGAGGGCGGCGAGGGATTCCCAGCGTTCGCGTACGGCTCCGGAGCCGGCGGGGGGCTGGGGTGTCCAGTTCTTGGTCGACAGCACGGCCCGGACCTGGGACGGCAGGTCGACGGCGTCGTCGAGGAGGCTGTCGTTGGCGCCGAAGCGGGCGGCTCCGCGCAGGGCCGCGCCCGCTTCGCGGACCTCGGGGCGTTCGAAGAAGCGTTCGGCGCCCCGGAGCTGGTAGGGCACGGAGGCGTCGGCGAGGGCCTGTTCGTAGGTTTCGGACTGGCTGTTGGTGCGGAAGAGGACGGCGATCTCGCTGGCGGGCACGCCGGAGGCGATGAGGTCGCGGATGCGGCGGGCGGCGCCCTCCGCTTCGGCGGGTTCGTCGGGGTACTCCCGGTACTGCGGCTCGGGGCCGGTGTCGCGTTGGGAGATCAGTTCGAGGCGGTGGTCGGCGGCCCGGCCGCTGGCCTGGGCGAGCAGGCCGTTGGCGAGGTGGACGACCTGGGGGGTGGAGCGGTAGTCCCGGACGAGCTTGACGACGGTGGCCCCCGGATGGCGGGTGCGGAAGTCGAGCAGGTGGTCGGGGGTGGCGCCGGTGAAGGAGTAGATGGTCTGGCTGGCGTCGCCGACGACGCAGAGGTCGTCCCGGTCGCCGAGCCAGAGTTCGAGCAGGCGTTGCTGGAGGGGGCTGACGTCCTGGTACTCGTCCACGACGAAGTGCTGGTACTGGCTTCTGACCTGGTCGGCGATGTCGTGGCGGTCCTGGAGGACGGCGACGGTCAGCAGCAGCACGTCTTCGAAGTCGATGACGGACCGCTGGCGCTTGAGGTCTTCGTAGGCGCTGTAGAGCTGGCTGATCTCGGCCGGGTTGCGGGGGGCGGTCCGGCCGGCGGCGTGGACGGCGGCGGCGTAGTCGGCGGGGACGGTCTGGGTGACCTTGGACCATTCGATCTCGGCGGTGGCGTCGCGCAGCTCGCTGCGGTCGAGTCGGATGCCGCAGGCGGCGGCGGCGTCGGCGACGATGGCGATCTTGCGGTCGACGAGGCGGGGCAGGCCGCCGCCGACGGCCTTGGGCCAGAAGTACTGGAGCTGGCGGAGGGCGGCGGAGTGGAAGGTGCGGGCCTGCACTCCTTGGACGCCGAGCTGGCGCAGGCGTCCGCGCATCTCGCCCGCCGCGCGCTGGGTGAAGGTGACGGCGAGGATGCTGCCGGGGTGGAGGATTCCGGCGTGGACGCCGTAGGCGATGCGGTGGGTGATGGCCCTGGTCTTGCCGGTGCCGGCGCCGGCCAGTACGCACACCGGGCCGCGCAGGGCGGTGGCGACGGCGCGCTGTTCGGGGTCGAGCCCGTCCAGCACGGCGTCGGCGCCCTGCGGCGGCGCCGGGAACTGGCCGGGGCCCGGTTCCCGTGGGAAGAGTGTGGAGTGCGTTGCTGATGTCACCCCGCCATGCTGCCAGGTCCCTCGACCCGGTCGCGGAAGTTATCCACAGGGTGACGATCGCAGTCGTACTTGTATGACTCGTCCGGCGCCGTGCCCGCTGTGCAGCAGGTTCGGATCGCCCGCCGTTCGGCGGGTGCGGGTCGCTCGCCGTTCCGGGCCGGCCCCCCGCCCGGCGGAGCAGGGGGCGGTTCGCCGTGCGGGGGGGGTCGACCCGGCGGCGGGAATGGCGGCTCCGCCACGTACGTTCTTGCTGTGCGGGCGGGCGCCGAGGCTCACCCCTGGGCACGAAGGAGCAGGAGACAGATGCCGGGCACTGTGACGATGTACAGCACCACGTGGTGCGGTTACTGCCAGCGGTTGAAGAGCCAGATGGACCGTGAGGGCATCGGCTATTCGGAGATCAACATCGAGCAGGACCCGGAGTCCGCGAAGTTCGTGGAGACGGCGAACGGCGGCAACCAGACGGTGCCCACGGTCGTGGTCGCGCCCCGTGGCGGCGGCTCCGACGTGGTGATGACGAACCCGAGCCTCGCCCAGGTGAAGCAGGCCCTCGCCAGCTGAACGGTGGCGGTGCGTCCCGGTGACGTACCGCCGAAGGCTCCCCCCGACGGGCCCGTCGGGGGGAGCCTTCGTCATGCCGCAGGGGCAGCGGGGCTGCGGGGTCAGATGGCGGGGCCCTGCTTGGGCAGGGGCTTGCCGTACCAGAGTTCGATCAACCGGGACGCGATCGAGATCCCGTACGGGGGCAGCACCTCACCGGCGTCGAAGGCCGCGCCGAGTTCGTCCCGGGAGAACCAGCGGGCCTCCGAGATCTCGTCGCCGTCCACGTCGATCTCGGTCGTCGTGGCCCGGGCGAAGAAGCCCAGCATCAGGCTGGACGGGAAGGGCCACGGCTGGCTCGCGACGTAACCGACCTCGCCGACGGTGACGCCGACCTCCTCGCGGACCTCGCGCCGCACCGACTGCTCGATGGACTCCCCGGGCTCCACGAACCCGGCGAGGGTCGAGAAGCGGCCCTCGGGCCAGTGCACCTGGCGGCCGAGGAGCACCCGGTCCTCGTCGTCCGTCACCAGCATGATCACGGCGGGGTCGGTGCGCGGGTAGTGCTCGGCGCCGCAGGCGGGGCAGCGGCGGATGTGGCCGGCGGCGGCGATGACGGTGCGTTCGCCGCAGCGGGAGCAGAAGCGGTGCATCCGCTGCCAGTTCTCCAGGGCGACGGCGTGCACCATGAGACCGACGTCACGGGGGGACAGCAGGTGGCCCGCCTCCCGCAGGCCCGCCGCGCGCGCCGACTGGTCGAGGCGGCCCGGCAGGGTGTCCTTCTGGAGGGCGAAGTACCGCACGCCGTCCTCGTCGGTGCCGAGGAAGTAGCGGTGGGCTTCGGTGAGGGGGGCTTCGAAGGTCGGGGTCATCACCAGTTCGGTGTGGCCGTCCGGAGTCTCGTCGATGAGGACCTGCCCCCCGGACACCACGAAGACCCTGGTCGTGGGGTGGCTCCAGGCAGCGGCGAGCCACGCTTCGTCGAGGCGCTGGTGGGCGGCGCGGTCGATGCCGCTCGGCGCGGTCAGCGGCAGCGGGTGATCGGCGTTGCGCTCGGTCCAGGTGGTCACAGGTGCTTCCATCTCCCCCGGGGATGCGGATGTGTCGGCGGGTTCAGCGAGGCGGACGGCGGGCGACGGTGGGAGGCGCGGCCCGGCGGTGGTGGGGGGTGGTCCCACCAGTGTGCCCCGGGGTGCCGCCCGGAGGGTGGCCCGTCCGGGCGGGCGGGGGCTCAGCGGGCACCGCGCCAGCTCTCGGCGAGGTCGTCCCACAGGTGGGCCGCGGTTTCCACGCCCTTGAACAGCAGGTCCAGTTCGACCTTCTCGTCGGGGGCGTGCCAGCCGTCGGAGGGCACCGAGATGCCGAGGAACAGCACCGGGGCGCCGAGGACGTCCCTCAGGTCGGCGGCGGGTCCGGAGCCGCCCTCGCGGGTGTAGCGGACGTCGGTGTCGAAGGCGCGGGCCATGGCCCGGGTCACCGACCGGAGGGCGGGGTGGTCGAGCGGGGTGAGGCAGGGGCGGGTCGCCGCGCCGAAGACGATGTCGTGGCGGATGCCGGCGGGGAGCTGGTCGGCGACCCAGCTGCGGACGGCTTCCTCGACGCGGTCCGGGTCCTGGCCGGCGACCAGCCGGAACGACAGCTTCAGCATCGCCCGCGCGGGGATGATCGTCTTGCCGCCGGGGCCCTGGTAGCCGCCGCCGATGCCGTTGACCTCGGCGGTCGGGCGGGCCCACAGGCGTTCCAGGGTGGTGTAGCCGGCCTCGCCGCGGGTGGCGTGCGACTTCGCGGTGCGCAGCCACTCGGCCTCGTCGAAGGGGAGTTCGGCGAAGAGTTCCCGTTCGCGGTCGGTCAGCTCCTGGACGCCGTCGTAGAAGCCGGGGACGGTGACCCGGGCGTGCTCGTCGTGGAGGGCCGCGACGAGGCGGGCCGCGGCGGTCGCCGGGTTGGGCACGGCGCCGCCGAAGGACCCGGAGTGGATGTCCTGGTCGGGTCCGAACAGTTCGATCTCGCAGTCGGCGAGGCCCCGCATGCCGGTGCACACGGTGGGCGTGTCGGCGGACCACATGCCGGTGTCGGAGACGATCACGGCGTCGGCGGTGAGCCGGGCGGCGCGCTCCTCGACCAGGGCGCGGAAGTGCGGAGAGCCGGACTCCTCCTCGCCCTCGACCAGCAGCTTGAGGTGGACGGCGGGCGCGGTGCGGCCGGTGGCGGCGAGGTGGGCGCGGACGCCGAGGGTGTGGAAGAACACCTGTCCCTTGTCGTCGGCGGCGCCGCGCGCGTACAGCCGGCCGTCCAGGACCACCGGTTCGAAGGGGTCGGTCCGCCAGCCGTCCTCGCGGGCGGCGGGCTGGACGTCGTGGTGGCCGTAGACGAGGACGGTGGGGGCGTCCGGGTCGTCGGACGGCCAGTCGGCGAAGACGGCGGGGGCGCCGGGGGTGTCCCAGACCTCGACGGTCGGGAACCCGGTGTCCTTCAGGGCGGCGGCGAGCCAGTCGGCGCTGCGTCGCACGTCCGCGGCGTGCTCGGGCTGGGCCGAGACGGACGGGATCCGCAGCCAGTCGCCGAGGTCGGCGAGGAAGGCGTCGCGATGGTTCTGGACGTATGCGCGGACGGCACTGACGGCACTGACGGCGCTGACGGCACTGTCAACGGGCTTGCTCATGGCCTTGAGCCTAACCGCCTCGCGAGGTGGTCCCGTCCGCTGGTTCCCCGGGGGCCGGTGGGCGCCCGGTGCCGTCGTCGTCGCCGGTGAGGAGTCGTTCCAGTTCGGCGCGGCCGGGCAGGTGCGCGGGGCGCACGGTCTCGCCGCTGCGCACGTACAGGAAGGTCGCCGTCACCGACTCCGGGGGGACGCCCTGCCGCTCGGCCCAGGCGAGTCGGTAGACGGCGAGTTGCAGCGGGTCGGCGTGGTGGCCCCGGCCGGTCTTCCAGTCGACGATCTCGTACGTGGTGCGGTCGCCGTCGTCGTCCCGGTAGACGGCGTCGATGCGGCCCCGGACGACGCGGCCGGCGAGTTCCAGTTGGAAGGGGGCCTCCACCCGGTACGGGGTGCGCCGGGCGTAGGGGGTGCGCTCGAAGGCGTCCTTCAGGGCTTCCAGGTCGTGTTCGTCGTCGATCTCGGCGTCGCTGCCGGGGAGGTCGTCGGGGTCGAGCAGGGGCAGGCGCAGCGCTTCGAAGCGGGTTTCGACCCAGGCGTGGAAGCGGGTGCCGCGGCGGGCGGCGGGCTGCGGGGGGCGCGGCATGGGCCGGGCGAGTTCCTGGGCGAAGCCGTCGGGGTCGGCGGCGAGGTGGAGGAGTTGGGAGGCGGTCAGGGAGGGGGGCAGCGGGACGTCGGTGACGCTCTGCCGGGCGCGCAGCAGTTCCCCGGTGAGGGCGGTGAGGTCGCGGTCCCAGGAGGCGATGGCGCGGGCCTCCTCGGGGGTGAGGTCCGCGGCGGTCGGTCGCTCGGCGGCGGGCGGTGGGTGGGGCGCGGGCGGTGGGTGGGGCGTGCGGGCGTGCGGGATCGCGGGGGTGGGGGCGTGCGGGTGCGGGGTGGGGCGGTCGTGGCTCCACGCCTCCCAGTCGGCGGAGTCCTCCCCGACGGGGTGGTGCGCCTCGTCCTCGGGGTCGTCGGGGGGCGGCGGCCACTCGGGGTCGTAGCCGGGCGCGGGGTCGTACGCGGGCGCGGTGTCGTAGCCGGGCGCCGGGTCGTGCGCGGGCACGCGGCCGTCGTCGCCGTGGACCGGGGCGTCGGAGCGGCGGGCGTGGGGCGCGCGGGTGCCGGTGAGCCGGTCGAGGTGGCCGAGGACGACGTCGGCGGCGGCCCGGCGGCGGGCGAGCGCGTCGGGGTCGAGCGGCAGCGGCCAGGCGTGGTCGGCGGTGGCCGCCCGGAGCGCCGGGTTCTCGTCCTCCGGTCCGGGGCGGTCGGCCCAGGTCTCGATCTCGCCGTGGCCGGCGGCGCAGTGGTCGTGGAGGGCGCGGAGGAAGTCCGACGGGCCGCGGGTGCGCTTCTGGGTGGGTCCCCACCAGTGGCCGGAGCCGAGGAGCAGGGACCGGGGGCGGGTGAAGGTGACGTAGCCGAGGCGTAGTTCCTCGGTGTGCTGGTGGTCCTTCATGTCCTCGTGGAACGCCTTGAGGCCGCGCGCGTCCCAGGAGACGACCTCGGGCAGGGTGTCCGCGTCGCCGCGCAGGGGGTGCGGGAGGACCTTGCCCTGGGCGGTCCACTTGTCGCGGCCCTGGGCGCTGGGGAAGGTGCCGCGGACCAGCCCGGGGACGGCGACGACGTCCCATTCGAGGCCCTTGGACTTGTGGGCGGTGAGCACCTTGACGGTGTTCTCGCCGCCGGGCAGGGCGTTGTCGAGGCCCTTCTCGTACTGGGCGGCGGTGCGCAGGAAGCCGAGGAAGGCGAGGAGCGTGGCGTCGTTGTCGTGGGCGGCGAAGGAGGCGGCCGTGTCGAGGAAGTTGGCGAGGGTCTCGCGGCGGCGGGCGGCCAGTGCGTGGGGGGACGCCGACAGTTCGACCTCCAGGCCGGTGGTGGCGAGGACCCGGTGCAGCACGTCCATCAGGGGGTCGGCGAGGGAGCGCCGCAGATCGCGCAGTTCGGCGGCGAGGCGGGCGAAGCGGACGCGGGCGGCGGGCGAGAACGGCAGTCCGTCGTCGCCGGAGTCGGCGGGTTGTTCCAGGAAGGTGTCGAGCGCGTCGGCGAGGGACACCACCTCGGCCGGGTCGACCCCTTCGACGGCTGCGGCGAGCCGTCGGTCGAGGTCGCCGTCGGCGCCTTCGTCGGCGGGGTGGGCGTGGCGGACGAGGAGCCGGGCGCGGCGCCCCAACAGGGCGAGGTCGCGGGGGCCGATGCGCCAGCGGGGTCCGGTGAGCAGGCGGACCAGAGAGGCGTTGGCGCCGGGGTCCTGGAGGACTTCGCAGACGGCGACGAGGTCGGCGACCTCGGGCAGGTGCAGCAGTCCGGACAGGCCGACGACCTCGACGGGGACGTCCCGGGCGACGAGGGCGCCCTGGATGTCGGCGAAGTCGGCGGCGGTGCGGCACAGCACCGCGATCTCACCGGGCGGGGTGCCGGTGCGCACCAGGTGGGCGAGGGAGTCGGCGAGCCAGTCGAGCTCTTCGGCGTGGGTGCCGAGCAGGGCGCAGCGGACCGTGCCCTCGCGTTCGGCGCCCGGGGCGGGGCGCAGGGCTTCCACGCCGGCGTGGAGGGCGCGCAGGGGGGTCGCCAGGTCGTTGGCGAGGTCGAGGAGGCGCCCTCCGCTGCGGCGGTTCTCGCTGAGGGCGTGGCGGGTGGCGGGGGTGCCGTCGGCGTGGCCGAAGTGTCGGGGGAAGTCGTCGAGGTTGGCGACGGACGCGCCGCGCCAGCCGTAGATCGCCTGGCAGGGGTCGCCGACGGCGGTGACGGGGTGGCCGGTGCCGTTGCCGAAGAGCCCGGAGAGCAGGATGCGCTGGGCGACGGAGGTGTCCTGGTACTCGTCGAGGAGGACGACGCGGAACTCGTCGCGCAGGATGCCGCTGACTTCGGGGCGGGTGCGGGCGAGGGCGGCGGACAGGGCGATCTGGTCGCCGAAGTCGAGGAGGTCCCGGCTGCGTTTGGCCTCGCGGTAGCGCTGGACGAGGGCGGCGAGGTTGCGGCGGGCGGCGGCGGCCTCGGGGACCTTGCGCAGGTCGGGGTTGGTCAGGGGGGCGCCGTCCAGGGCGCGCAGCAGTTCGGCGTCGTGGGCGCGGAGGTCTTCGGGGCGCACCAGGTGTTCGGCGAGGTCGGCGTCGAGGGCCAGGAGGTCGCTGACGAGGTCGGGGAAGGACCGGGTGAGCGCCGGGTAGGGGCCGGGGGCTTCGCGCAGGACGCGGGCGGCGAGCTGGAAGCGGGTGGCGTCGGCGAGGAGCCGGGTGGTGGGTTCCAGGCCGATGCGCAGTCCGTGGTCGGTGAGGAGTCGGCCGGCGAAGGCGTGGTACGTGGAGATGACGGGTTCGCCCGGGGGATCGTCCGGGTCGATGGTGTCGGGGTCGGTGACACCGGCCGCGAGGAGGGCCTTGCGGACGCGTTCGGCGAGTTCGCCGGCGGCCTTGTTGGTGAAGGTCAGTCCGAGGACCTGTTCGGGGGCGACCTGCCCGGTGCCGACGAGCCACACCACGCGGGCGGCCATGACGGTGGTCTTGCCCGATCCGGCTCCGGCCACGATGACCTGCGGGGCGGGCGGCGCGATGATGCAGGCCGTCTGCTCCGGGGTGAACGGGATGCCGAGGAGTTGCTTCAGCTGCTCGGGGTCGGTGATGCGTGCGGGCACACGGACGAGGCTAACCGGGGACGGTGACATTCCGGGCCGGCCGGCGGTCCCGGCAACGCGCCTCCGCGGACCCGAGGTGCCCGTCGTCGTCACCGGGTCGGGTGGCCGTACGGCCGTGGGGTGACGTGGGTACGGGCCCTGCGGTCAGTCGATGACGTGGCGTCCCTCGGGGCGGGCGCTGCACGAGGCGCGGAACGCGCAGTGCCCGCAGTGTTGGCCGGTGGTGGGCGAGAACCGTTCGTCGAGGACCTTGCCGGCGGCGGTGGCGAGGAGGTCGCCGATCCACTGTCCGGCCAGCGGTTCCTGGGCCTGGACCTTGGGCACCTCGTCCCCGCCGTCCCGGCGGGCGGCGCCCTGCCGCAGGTGGACGAGTTCCGCGCCGCCCGGCTCGGGGCGCTCCCCGTCGAAGGCGTCGTCGACCGCGCCCTCCGTGACGGCGAGCTGGTAGACGGCGAGCTGGGGGTGGCGGGCGACCTCCGCCGCGGAGGGGGCGTGCTTGCCGGTCTTGAAGTCGACGACGTAGGCGCGGCCCTCGCCGTCGCGTTCGACGCGGTCCACGGACCCGCGGATGCGCACCTCGAAGGAGCCGGCCGCCAGGGTCACGTCGAAGTCCTGTTCGCTGGCGACGGCGGTGCGCCCGGCGCGGTCGGTGACGTGCCAGTGCAGGAAGCGTTCGAGTGCCGCCCGTGCGTGTTCCTTCTCCTGGGCGGACTTCCAGGGCGCGTCGAAGGCGAGCGCGTCCCACACCGAGTCGAGGCGTTCCATCAGGACGGCGAGGTCGGCGGGGGTGCGTCCGGAGGCGACCTCGTCGGCGAGCACGTGCACCACGTTGCCGAAGCCCTGGGCGGCGGTGGCGGGGGCGTCGGCCTTCACCTCGCGGCCCAGGAACCACTGGAGGGCGCAGGTGTTCGCGAGCTGGTCGAGGGCGCTGCCCGACAGGGCCACCGGGTGGGAGCGGTCGCGGAGCGGGACCCTGCTCTCGGTGGGGTCGTCCATGCCCCACCAGCGGTGGGGGTGGGCGGCGGGCACCAGGGGGCGGCCCTCGCCGTCGTCGAGTGCGGCGAGTTCGGCGAGGCGCCCGGCGGCGGCCTCCCGCAGTGCGGCGGAGGCGTTCGGGTCGACGGTGGTGGCGCGCAGTTCCGCGACGAGCGCGGCGACGGCCAGCGGGCGGCGCGGGCGGCCGGTGACGTCCCGGGGTTCGACGCCGAGTTCCGCCAGGAAGCGGGACGGTTGGTCGCCGTCGTCGGCCGGGGCCTTCACGGCGGTGACGACGAGGCGTTCGCGGGCGCGGGTGGCGGCCACGTAGAAGAGGCGGCGTTCCTCGGCGAGCAGGGCGCCCGGGGAGAGCGGTTCGGCGAGCCCGTCCCGGCCGATGCGGTCGGCCTCCAGCAGCGAGCCGCGGCGCCGCAGGTCGGGCCAGAGCCCCTCCTGGACGCCGGCGACGACGACGAGTCGCCACTCCAGGCCCTTGGACCGGTGGGCGGTCATCAGGCGCACCGCGTCGGGGCGGACGGCGCGCCGGGTGAGGGTGTCGGCGGCGATGTCGGCGGCTTCGGTCTCGGCGAGGAAGTTGAGGGCGCCGCGCCCGCCGGTGCGTTGTTCGGCGCGGGCCGCGGCGGCGAAGAGGGCGCAGACGGCGTCGAGGTCACGGTCCGCGTTGCGTCCGGCGGCGCCGCCGCGCCGGGCGGACCGTTCCAGGCGCTGGGGCCAGGAGGTGCCCTGCCACAGGTCCCACAGGGCTTCCTCGGCGGTCCCGCCGTCCGCGAGGCGTTTGCGGGCGGTGCGCAGCAGTGCGCCCAGGCGCTGTGCGCCGCGTGCGTAGGACGGGTCGTGCGCGGTGAGGCGTTCGGGTTCGGCGAGCGCCCGGGTGAGGAGGACGTCGGAGGCTTCGGGCAGCGGGTTCCCGGCGGCGCGTTCCTCGGCGCGCAGGGCCCGGCCGAGGCGTCGCAGGTCGGCGGTGTCCATGCCGGCGAGGGGTGAGGCGAGGAGGGTGAGCGCGGTCTCGGTGTCCAGCCAGGAGGGGTTCGCAGGGAGGGTCCCGGGGGCGGGCGCGAGGACGTGCGCGGGGGTGTGCGCGGGGGTGTTCCCTGTGGTGCCTTCGGGGGCGCCTCCGATGGCGCCCCCGGAGCTTTCGACGGGACCGTCGGACGGGCTGACGGGTCCGTCAGAGGTGCCAGCAGGACCGTCGGGGGTGCCGACAGAGCCGTCGGGCGTGTCAGCAGGATCGTCGGGCGCACCGGCGGGCGCAGCCGAACCCGTGGGCGGGCCCGACCTCGCGGGCCCGGCGAGGGTCGCCTCGGCGACCGCCTTGAGGGCCATCAGCAGCGGCGCCACCGCGGGCTCGTGCCGCAACGGCAGGTCGTCGCCGTCGATGTCGAGGGGCACCCCCGCGGACGTGAGGGCGCGGCGCAGCGACGGGATGGTGCGCCCGCCCGAGCGCACGAGGACGGCCATGTCCCGCCAGGGCACCCCGTCCTCCAGGTGCGCGCGGCGCAGGACGTCGGCGATGTTGTCCAGCTCCGTACCCGGCGTCGGG
The DNA here is from genome assembly GCF_042871255.1 of Streptomyces sp. NPDC005955. NCBI lineage: Bacteria > Bacillati > Actinomycetota > Actinomycetes > Kitasatosporales > Streptomycetaceae > Streptomyces > Streptomyces sp. NPDC005955. Next base: position 188,324 of record NZ_JBIAIF010000001.1, read on the forward strand.
TAGGTGTACGCCTCGACCCGCCCGCCGTCCCGGGCGGCGGTGAGCTCCCGGTGGGCGCGGACCCGCTCGGCGGGGAGCCGGGTGAGCGGCATGCGTTGGGTGAGCCGGCGGGTCGCGGCGAGCAGGTCGGCACCGGAGCGGCGGGAGGTGCCGAGCACGGCCACGCGCGCCGGGGTGCCGTCCGGGTGCCGGAAGGTCGTGGGGAAGTCGAGGATGCCGTTCACGTCGGCGCCCCGGAACGCGTAGATCGACTGGTCGGGGTCGCCGAGGGCGACGAGGGTGCGCCCGCCGCCGGCGAGCGCGTCCAGGAGGCGTACTTGCGCCGGATCGGTGTCCTGGTACTCGTCGACGTACACCGCGTCGTACTGTCCGGCCAGGGCGGACGCGACCTCGGGGCGACGGGCGAGGAGGACGGCACGGTGGACGAGTTCGGTGTAGTCGAGGACGCCCTGGAGGTCGAGGACGTCCAGGTAGTCGGCGAGGAACGCGGCCGCGGCACCCCAGTCGGGGCGGCCGGTGCGGGCGGCGAAGTCCCCGAGGGCGCGGGGGGCGAGGCCCAGTTCCCGGGTGCGGGCGATGACGGCGCGCACCTCGTCGGCGAAGCCCCGGGTGGTCAGGCAGGCGCGCAGTTCGTCGGGCCAGCGCACGTGGCGCAGTCCGGCGCGTTCGAGGTCGATCTGTCCGGCGAGCAGTTCCCGCACGGTGACGTCCTGCTCGGGGCCGGACAGCAGGCGCAGGGGCTCGACGAACAGGTCGGCGTCCTGGTGGGCGCGGACGAGGGCGTAGCAGAAGGAGTGGAACGTGGTCGCCTGCGGGGCGCGGGCGGCGCCGATGCGCAGGGCCATCCGGTCGCGCAGTTCGACGGCGGCCTTGCGGCTGAAGGTGAGCACCAGGACGCGTGCGGGGTCGGCGCCGCGGGCCAGGCGGGCGGCGACCGCTTCGACGAGGGTCGTGGTCTTGCCGGTGCCGGGCCCGGCGAGGACGAGCATCGGGCCCTTCCCGTGGTCAACCACCGCGCGCTGGCCTGCGTCCAGACGAGGGGAGTCCACCGGAGCCCGCGCGGTGCGCACGAGCCGGTACGCGCCGGGGCTCCCCGGCCGCGCACGGGGGTGCGGCGGGCGTCTGGTGGAGGAGGGGAAGCTCACGTGGGTCGCCGGTCCTGGTGGTCGTGCTGATGGGGGCGCGGTGGTGCGCGGTGGGCGGTGGGCGCCTGCCGGCGGGTGACGGCCCGCCGGGTACCCCGGACGCTACGCGGTACGGGCCCGGCGCGGGGCGGCAGGGGCGGGAGCGGGCCGGGGGCGGTCCCCGCGGTCGGGCCGGTCCCGGCGCGTTCCGGCGGTCCGGTCCCGTACTGCTGCGGCGGTCCGTCGCCCGTTCGGGGGTCGCGTGGCGGAAGCTTGCCGGTGTGCGTCGGGTCGTCGTGTGGTGCGTGTCATGTCTCGGTTCGTCCGTCCCATCGGGCGCGCCGCATGTCGAGCCGCGGCAGCTGGCTTCCGGAGGAGCCGCCCGCCGTGCGCAGCGGGGTGCCCTCCGCGCGGTAGTGGCCCAGCGCCTCGCGTTCGTGCCCCGGGAGCAGTACGCCGTCCGCACGCACCACGCGCCACCAGGGCACCGCTCCGCCGTACAGCGCCATGACCCGGCCGACCTGACGGGGGCCGCCCGTCTCCAGCCATTCGGCGACGTCGCCGTACGTCAGCACGCGGCCGGGCGGGATCAGCTCGGCCACTTCGAAGACCCGCTCGGCGTACTCGGGGTGACCGGGGTGTTCGGACGGTCCGTCCGCGGGACGGCTCTCCTCGCTCATCCGTCCTATCCTGCCCCACACCACCGACAGGACGAAGGGCGCGCGGCGGTCCGCGCGGGGCGCCCGAGGAAGGCGGGTGAGGAGGCACCGGCACCGCCGTATCGCACCCTGATGCCCCGCTCTGCCGGGAGGGCATGCCAGGATCATGCGGGCGGTGACTGGTGATACGAGAACAAGAAGGCGCGGCGGAGCGACAGGGCATGGAACCCGATGGAGCGGGCATCCCTGGTGCGTCGACGCGCCCTGACACCGGAGAGCAGCCCCTGAAGGCGCACGAGGATTCCGACGAGACCGCGCCCGCCGGCGCGGGAGCACCCGGGCCGGACGGGCCGGGTGCCGAGCGGCGCGCGCCGGTGCCGGTGCCGGCCGGTGCGGACCCCGTGACCGTCACTCCTGAGGGTCCCGCGGACCCCGACGAGTTGACGGAGGCGATCGGCCCGCCGGGGTCCTACGTCGACGAGGTGGAGGGCGACGAACCGCTGCTGCCCGCGCGGGTGCACCGGCCGTCCGACCTGATGCGGCTGCTCAGCGGGGTGCTGGCGATCGCGGTGGTGCTGGCGATCGCGACGTTCGCGCACGGGACGACGTCGGGCCTGGAGCAGGACATCAGCAAGGGCACCGAGGACGCCCCCGACCTGCTGATCAAGTTCGCGGGGTTGGCGTCGAGCATCGCGGTGCTGCTGGTCCCGGTGGCCTTCGCCGTGGAGCGGTTGATCAAACGGGACGGGCTGCGGATCGCCGACGGGGTCCTGGCGGCGGTCCTGGCGCACGGGGTGACGCTCGCCACGGACCTGTGGGTCGCCCAGGCGGCGCCGCAGTCGATCCAGGACGCGCTGACCCGACCGTCCCCCGCGGACATCCACGCGCTCACCGACCCGGTGCACGGCTATCTGGCCCCCGTGATCGCGTACATGACCGCGGTGGGGATGTCGCGCCGGCCGCGCTGGCGGGTCGTGCTGTGGGTGGTGCTGCTGCTCGACGCGTTCGCGATGCTCGTCACCGGTTACACCACCCCGTTCTCGATCATCCTGACGATCCTCATCGGCTGGACCATCGCCTACGGGACGCTGTACGCGGTGGGTTCCCCGAACGTGCGACCCACCGGGCAGACGCTCCTGGCGGGGCTGCGCAGGGTGGGCTTCCACCCGGTGAGCGCGGCCCGCGAGGAGGGTGCCCCGGACAGCGCCGACAGCGGTGACCGGGGCCGGCGGTACTGCGTCACCCTGGAGGACGGTCCCCCGCTCGACGTGACGGTGGTGGACCGGGAACAGCAGGCCCAGGGGTTCTTCTACCGGGTGTGGCGGCGGGTGACCCTGCGGGGCATCACCACGCGCCGCAGTCTCCAGTCGCTGCGCCAGGCGTTGGAGCAGGAGGCGCTGATCGCGTACGCGGCGATCGCGGCGGGCGCCAACGCGCCCAAGTTGATCGCCACGTCGGAGCTGGGCCCGGACGCGGTGATGCTGGTGTACGAGCACACCGGCGGGCGGAGCTTCGACTCGTTGCCCGACGACGACGTCACGGACGGGCTGCTGCACGACACCTGGCGGCAGGTGCAGGCGCTCCAGTCGCGTCGGATCGCGCACCGCAGGCTGGCGGGCGACGCGATCCTGGTGGATCGTTCCGGCACGGTGATCCTCACCGATCTGCGGGGCGGCGAGATCGCGGCGGGCGACCTGGTGCTGCGGATGGACGTCGCCCAGTTGTTGACGACCCTGGGGCTGCGGGTGGGTGCCGAGCGGTCGGTGGCCTCGGCGGTGGCCGTGCTGGGGCCGGACCTGGTGGCGGACTGTCTGCCGCTGCTCCAGCCGATCGCCCTGACCCGCGCGACCCGCGGCACCTTGCGCAAGCTGGCCAGGGAACGTGCGCAGCGGGAGCGGGAAGCCGTGCTGGAGGCGTCCCGCAAGGCGAAGCAGGAGCGACTCGCCGACACAGGGGACACAGCGGACGCAGGGATCGCAGGGATCGCAGGGATCGCAGGGGACACAGCCGGCCCGGCGGACACCGCCGGGACCACTGGCTCCGCAGGCACCACGGGCACCACGGGCACGGCAGATGCGCCGGAGGCAGCGGGCGCCCCGGGAACGGCAGGCGCCGCGGCCGGGGCGACCGGGGTCACGGCCGGCGCCGCCGGCGGGACCGGGAAGGCCCGGGGCGCGGGCGGGTCCGGGCCGGCCCCGGGGAGCGCCGTCGTGCGCCCGGCGGGCGACAAGAAGGCGGTGCGCGCCGAGAAGCAGGCGGAGAAACGGGCCATCGACGACGCGCTGGAGGAGGCCCGCGAGGAGGACCTGCTCACCCAGATCCGTCACCAGGTGCTGCTCATCCGTCCGCAGGCCCCCGTGGAACCGGCCCGGCTGGAACGCATCCGGCCCCGCACCCTGATCAGTTTCATCGCGGGCGCGATCGGCGCCTACTTCCTGTTGTCGCAGCTCACCCACATCGAGTTCGGGACCCTGATCGAGGAGGCCGAGTGGGGGTGGGTCGCCGCCGCCGCGCTGTTCTCGGCGCTGAGCTACTTCGCCGCCGCGATGAGCCTGCTCGGGTTCGTACCGGAGCGGGTGCCCTTCCTGCGCACGGTGTCCGCGCAGGTCGCCGGTTCGTTCGTGAAGTTGGTGGCTCCGGCGGCCGTCGGCGGAGTGGCGCTCAACACCCGGTTCCTCCAGCGCTCGGGGGTCCGTCCGGGGCTCGCGGTGGCGAGCGTCGGCGCTTCGCAGTTGTTCGGGCTCGGCTCGCACATCCTGCTGCTGCTGGCCTTCGGGTACCTGACGGGCACCGAGAAGACGCCGTCCCTGTCCCCGTCGCGGACGGTCATCGCGGGGCTGTTGACGGTCGCCGTGCTGGTCCTGGTGGTCACCTCGATCCCGTTCCTGCGGAAGTTCGTCGTGACCCGGGTGCGCTCGCTGTTCGCGGGGGTGGTGCCGCGCATGCTGGACGTGCTCCAGCGCCCGCAGAAGCTCATCACCGGGATCGGCGGGATGCTGCTGCTGACCGCCTGCTTCGTGATGTGTCTGGACGCGTCCATCCGGGCGTTCGGCGACGAGACCACCTCACTGAGCCTGGCGAGCGTGGCGGTGGTGTTCCTCGCGGGCAACGCGCTCGGCTCGGCGGCACCGACCCCGGGCGGGGTGGGCGCGGTGGAGGCGACGCTCACGGTCGGTCTGATCGCGGTCGGGCTGCCCAAGGAGGTCGCCGCCCCGGCCGTGCTGCTGTACCGGCTGTTGACGCTGTGGCTGCCGGTGCTGCCGGGCTGGTTGTTCTTCAACCACCTCACCCGCAAGGGCGCCCTGTAGGGCCGCGTGTCCGACCGCCTCCCCGCGGGAGCGTGAGGGCGTGGGCCGGCGGCCGGTCACCCGCACGGCTCACGGCCCGCGCGCCCCGCGCGCCGGGGCCACAGGATGGGGACATGCCGAAGCCCCTCCCCCGGCGGGCCGCCGCCCTGGCCGCCTCCGTCGCCCTGCTGGCCGCATCGGCCGTGGCGTGCGCCGGCGACGACGGCTCCCCGGACGACCCGGTGGCGCAGGAACTCCAGTGGGCCGACTGCCCCAAGCCGACGCAGGCGGAGGGCGGCGGCCCGGCGCCCTCGCCGCTCCCCGACGGCGAACTCTGGCAGTGCGCCACCCTGAAGGCCCCCCTCGACTGGGACGATCCGAAGGGGGACACCATCGGCATCGCCCTGATCCGGGCCCGGACCAGCGGACCGGACGACCGCCGGATCGGTTCCCTGATCTTCAACTTCGGGGGTCCGGGCGGCTCCGGGGTGACGACCCTGCCCGCGTTCGAGAACGAGTACGAGAAGCTGCGCACGCGTTACGACCTGGTCAGCTTCGACCCCCGCGGGGTGGGCCGCAGCGCGGGCGTGATCTGCGAGGACGACGAGCAGCTCGACGAGTACTTCCAGCAGGACGCGACCCCCGACGACGCCGCCGAACAGCGGCAGCTCGTGGCGAACACCCGGGCCTTCAACGCGGCCTGCGAGGACAGGTCGGGCCGGACGCTCCCCCATGTGCGCACCACGGACGCCGCCCGTGACCTGGAGTTGATGCGTCAGGTGCTCGGCGACGACCGGCTGCACTACTTCGGCATCTCGTACGGCACCGAACTGGGCGGGGTGTACGCGCACCTGTTCCCCACGAAGGTCGGCAGGGCGGTGTTCGACGCGGTGGTCGACCCGACCCAGGACCCGGAACAGGGCGCCCTCGGGCAGACCCGGGGCTTCCAACTGGCCCTCGACAACTACGCCGAACACTGCGTGTCCCAGGTCGAGGACTGCCCGGTCGGCGACACCGCCGAGGACGTCAAGGACCGCATCGCCGCGCTCCTGCGGGACCTGGAGACCAGGCCGTTGCCCGGGGTGTTCCCCCGCCAGCTGACCCAGACGGCCGCCACCGGCGGCATCGCCCAGTCCCTGTACTCACCGGACTTCTGGGAGTACCTGACGGAGGGGCTGGAACAGGCGTACGACGGGGACGGCAAGATCCTGATGGCCCTGTCCGACGCGATGAACGGGCGGGGCGAGGACGGCCACTACAGCAACGTCCAGGCCGCGAACGTGGCGATCAATTGCGCCGACGACGCACCGCGGTACGCGCCGGGGGACGTCGAAGCACGGCTGCCCGCGTTCCGCGCCGCGTCCCCGGTGTTCGGCGACTTCCTCGCCTGGTCCATGGTCACCTGCACCGACTGGGCCGTCCCGGGCGCCGCCGACCACCCGGACGTCAGTGCGCCCGGCTCCGCGCCGATCCTGGTCGTCGGCAACACCGGCGACCCGGCCACCCCCTACGAGGGCACCCGGAAGATGGTGGACGCGCTCGGCGGGGACGTGGGCGTGGAGCTCACCTACGAGGGCCAGGGGCACGGGGCGTACGACAGCGGGAACGGCTGCGTGCGCGGGGCGGTGGACGGCTACCTGCTGGACGGCAAGGTCCCGCGGAAGGGGACGGTGTGTCGCTGACCCGGGCCGACGACCGCCCCGGGAGCCGCGCCGGGAGCCGGGGCGCCCGCGCCGGGACCCCGGGTTGACGGCCCGGAACCCGGGTTGACGAGAGCGCGTCAGGAGTTGTCCACAGGCTCCGACGGGGAGCGGCCGGGCCTGCCTACTATGGCGGGACAGTTCGTGGAGGGGGAAGGTCATGGCACGGTACGTACGGTCGGCGGCGCTGCTCGCCGCCGTCGTGATGATCGCGGGGTGCAGTAGCGGTTCCGACGGTGCGGACGATCCGCCCGGCGACCGCACCGCGTCGCGTTCCCCCGCCCCCGCCCCGTCGGACACCGCGGGTGGCGGACTCCCCGCCTCGCTGACCGAGCAGCGGCTGTCCTGGGGCGCGTGCGAGGCCGGTGCAGACGGCGAGGCCCCCGACGACTCCTGGCGCTGCGCCGACCTGAAGGTCCCGTTGGACTACACGAAGCCCGACGGCAAGACGATCGACATCGCCCTCATCCGCGCGGGCGCGAAGGACGAGGGCTCGCGCATCGGCTCCCTCGTCTTCAACTTCGGCGGGCCCGGCGGCTCCGGCATCTCCATGCTGCCCTCCTTCGCCCCCGAGTACGACCGCCTCCAGAAGCGGTACGACCTGGTCAGCTTCGATCCGCGCGGGGTCGGCGACAGCGAGGGCGTGCGCTGTCGCACCGACGAGGCGATCCAGGCCGCGGAGGAGGTCGACCTCAGCCCCGACGGCGGCACGGAGGAGCGGGCGTTCCTGGCGGACGCGGCGGACTTCGCCGCGGGGTGCGAGCGCGGCGCCGGGGAGCTGCTGGCCCATCTGTCGACCGACAACACCGCACGGGACATGGACCTGATGCGCCACGTCCTCGGGGACGACGCGCTCCACTACTTCGGCATCTCGTACGGCACCCAGCTCGGCGGCGCCTACGCGCACCTGTTCCCGGGCCGGGTGGGACGACTGGTCTTCGACGCGGTGGTGGACCCCACCGCGGACGGCGTCGCCCAGGCGAAGAACCAGACCCGGGGCTTCCAACGCGCCCTGGACAACTACCTGAAGGACCAGGGCCAGGACCCCGCGGAAGGCAGCCGAGCCATAGCAGACCTGCTGGAGCGCATCGACGCGGAGCCGCTGCCCACCTCCGGCGACCGCGAGCTGACCCAGACCCTGGCGACCATCGGCATCGTCATCACGCTCTACAGCGAGCAGTCGTGGCCGGCGCTCACCGAAGCCCTGGAGGCCGCGGAGGACGGCGACGGCAGCGCGCTGCTCGCCCTGGCCGACGCCTACAACGAGCGGGACGAGGCCGGGGGCTACAGCACCCAGAGCCACTCCCAGCGGGCGATCTCCTGCCGCGACTCCAAGGACCGCACGACCCCGGAGCAGGCGCGCGCCTCACTGGCGGAGTTCCGGGAGATATCACCGGTGTTCGGGGAGTTCCTGGGCTGGGACACGGCCGGGTGGTGTCACCAGTGGCCGGTGCCGGGTCTTCAGGAGCGCTCCGAGGTGAGCGCCCCGGGCGCGGCTCCCATCCTGGTCATCGGCAACACCGGCGACCCGGCGACGCCCTACGAGGGCGCGGGCCGGATGGCGGACGGGCTCGGTGAGGGCGTCGGCGTCCTGATGACCTGGAAGGGCGAGGGGCACGGGGCGTACGGCAACGGCAGTGACTGCGTGGACGGCGCGGTCGACGCCTATCTGCTCGACGGCCGGGCACCGAAGGACGGCAAGGTCTGCTCCTGACCGGTCCACCGGTCTGACCGGTCCACCGGTGGACCGGTGGACCGCGCCGGGTGCCAGCGAACCGCGCACCCGGCGCCCCGCACACGACGGGTCCCCGTGCCCGGAGGCACGGGGACCCGGTGGTCGTGAGCGCAGTGCGCTGACGGTCAGTAGACCGGCTTGCTGGGCTCGATCTGGTGGACCCAGCCGATGACACCGCCACCGACGTGGACGGCGTCCGAGAAACCGGCCGCCTTCAGGACGGCGAGGACCTCCGCGCTGCGGATGCCCGTCTTGCAGTGCAGGACGATCTTGCGGTCCTGCGGCAGGCTCTCCAGGGCGGAGCCCATGAGGAACTCGTTCTTCGGGATCAGCTTGGCGCCGGGGATGGAGACGATTTCGTACTCGCCGGGCTCACGGACATCGATGACCTCGATGTTCTCGCCCTCGTCCATCCACTCCTTGAGCTGCTTGGGAGTGATGGTCGAGCCGGCCGCCGCCTCCTGGGCCTCCTCGGAGACCACGCCGCAGAACGCCTCGTAGTCGATGAGTTCGGTGACCGTGGGGTTGTCACCGCAGACCGCGCAGTTCGGGTCCTTGCGGATCTTCACCTGGCGGTACTGCATCTCCAGGGCGTCGTAGATCATGAGGCGGCCGACCAGGGGCTCGCCCGTGCCCGTGAGGACCTTGATGGCCTCGGTGACCTGGATGGAGCCGATCGAGGCGCACAGCACACCGAGGACACCGCCCTCGGCGCAGGAGGGCACCATGCCCGGCGGCGGGGGCTCGGGGTAGAGGCAGCGGTAGCAGGGACCGTGCTCGCTCCAGAAGACCGAGGCCTGACCGTCGAAGCGGTAGATGGAGCCCCACACGTACGGCTTGTTGAGGAGCACGCACGCGTCGTTGACGAGATAGCGGGTGGCGAAGTTGTCCGTGCCGTCCACGATCAGGTCGTACTGGCTGAAGATGTCCATCACGTTGTCGGCTTCGAGCCGCTCTTCGTGCAGGACGACCTCGACGTACGGGTTGATGCCCTTGACGCTGTCCCGGGCCGACTCGGCCTTGGACCGGCCGATGTCCGCCTGGCTGTGGATGATCTGGCGCTGGAGGTTCGACTCGTCGACCTCGTCGAACTCCACGATTCCTAGGGTGCCCACACCCGCTGCCGCCAGGTACATCAACGCCGGCGACCCGAGACCGCCGGCGCCGACGGCGAGCACCTTGGCGTTCTTCAGCCGCTTCTGCCCGGCCATCCCGACATCCGGGATGATCAGGTGGCGGGAGTACCTGCGGACCTCGTCGACAGTGAGCTCAGAAGCGGGCTCTACCAGGGGTGGCAGCGACACGGGGACTCCGTTGGTCGGTATATCGGAAGGTTGTTCTGCGTGTAACACTGCCACGCACTCCGTCATTCCGAGACACCTGTTCCGATCCGCGAGACGAACTCGTCCCAGTAACCGGGCATGCCCTCCCAGGGGTCGGCGGCGCCCCCGCGATCGGTGCGGTCGGTGAACCAGACGGTGCCCGCCCCCTGCCAGCGGGCGATGCGCAACGCCTCGTCCAGATGGCTGCGCGGCACCCCGTGGACGAGGTGGCAGAAGCGTTCCGGCGGATGGTCCGCGGTCCACTCGGCGACCTGCGACCAACGGTAGTCGCACCACGAGCCGGTGAAGGTGACCAGTTGGTCGGCGACCGCCGCGTACCCGTGGTGCGGGTGACGCCCCTGACCGAGGACGACGTGCGGGTCCTCCAGCAGGGCCCGCACACTGCTCACCGTGCGTCGGACCGCCCGGAGGCTGCTGTGGTCGACGGGGCAGCCACCGAGGTAGAAGCCGCCCACCCGGTACCAGTCGCGGTAGCGCCGGGCCTGGTCGAGCAGGGCCGGGAGGGCGCCGCGCCCCCGGTCGAGGTCGAGGTGGCCCAGTACCCGGACGCCCGCGTTGGTGAGCCGTCCGACGGCGTCCAGGCACTGCGGGTCGGGGCGGTCCCCGGGGCCGCCCGCGACGTCGAGGACGACCCAGTGCAGCGGATCCGCGGTCCGGGTGAGCGCGTGCCAGTCCTCGGACGCGAGCAGGGGGTGCGCGGGGCCCGGTGCGCCGACGCCCGGTCCGGTGCCCGTCCCGGTGGCGCCCCGCAGCGCGCGGGTCAGATACGGCACGCCGCCTCCATCCAGATGTCGGCGAGGGACTCCTCCAGATTGATGCGGGGACGCCAACCGAGCCGGTCGCGCGCGGTGCGGACGTCGGCCTGCTGCCAACTGCCGCAGCCGTCCGGGTAGGGGTGGGCCGCCGGGGACACGTGGTCCGGGTCGGGGCGCGGGTGCCCGAGGGCGGCCCGCAGCGGTCCGGCCGAGGTGTCGAGTTCGTGCAGCGCGCCCCCGTAGCCGGCGACCCGGGCGAGGACGGCGGCGGCGTCGCGCAGGCGCACGGCGCGGCCGGACCCGATGTTGACGACGCCCTGCGCGGCCGACAGGGAGGCCGCGTGCACCGCCCGCGCCACGTCACGCACGTCCACGAAGTCGCGCTGCGCCCCGAGACCGCCGAGCTTCAGCTCGCCGTCACCGGACTGCATGGCCCGGCGCATGGCCTCCGCGAGCCGCCCCAGCGGCGAGCCCGCGGGGGTGCCGGGACCGGCGGGTGAGAAGACCCGCAGGACGACGGCGTCGAGGCCGGAGCCGAGGACGAGTTCGGTGGCCGCCAGCTTGCTGACGCCGTAGGGGCCGCCGGGGCGCGGCACGGCGTCCTCGGCGGTCGAGGAACCGGGCTGGCTGGGGCCGTACTCGGCACCGCACCCGATCTGGACGAGCCGTGCCCCGCACCCGCTGCGGCGCAGGGCCTCGCAGACGGTGGCGACGGCGACGGTGTTGTGCCGGATCAACTCGCGGGCGCCGCCCCGGGTGGCGCCCGCGCAGTTGATGACGACTCCGGGGTGGACGGCGTCGAGGAACCGGGTGAGCGCGCCCGGACTGCCCGTGGCGAGGTCGAAGCGCACATCGGCGTCGTCGCCGCGGCCGAGGGCGGTGAGCTGTACGGCCGGGTCGGCGATGAGCCGGTCGGCGACGAAGCGGCCGATGTACCCGCCGGCTCCGATCAGCAGCACTCTCATCGGGCGCCTCCAGGAACGCGGTCTCCGGATCGGAGGGTGGTCATCTCGCTTTCTCCTTCAGGGGTGGTGCCGTACTGGAACGCCCGCGGTGTCGGCCACGCGGGAGGTGTGGGGGGTGGAGCGGGTGGGGGGTGGAGCGTGGGGTGTGGAGCATGGGGTGGGGTGGGGGTGGGGACGGGTGGGGACGGGGGCGTGGGGGCGCACGGGGGCTAGGGCGTCATGCGGCGCCTCCGGTGCCGGTGCGGGGGCGTCGTCACTCGGGTCACTCGGTAAATGCCGTGAAATGCCGTGACGTCCTGCTCGATGACGAGAGGGGGGCACGGCCGCCGGGCCAGCGGTTCGGTGCGGGCCGCGCGGCTCGGGGTGAGCGTGTGGCCCGGGCCCACGTCCCCGGTGCCGCCGGGCGCGGACCGTCCGGCGACGCGGGCGCGCGGGGCACCGGCGACGGGGGTCGCGACGGGCGGAAGGGCGGGGCCCCCGAGACAACGGGCGCTACGGACGCCGCGGGCGCCACGGACGCTGCGGGGAGCCGCCGGGGCGCCGGGCGCACGGTGTGCGCCCCCGAGGGCGCTGCCGGCCCACGAACAGCGGTGCGCGGTGGTGAGCGCCGGGGCGCGGGGGGTGTCACGGGCGAGGGCGGCGAGCCCGGGCACGGCAGTGACGAAACGGTCCTCCAGAAGGGCGGAGCTGCCTATCGGAGCGTCGGCGGGCCCGTCCGAGGGCACGGTTGCCGAGCCGGTGGGGGAAACCGCGCGGGAACCGGTCGATCCCGCGCCCCGCGCACTCCACCTGCCGGGCGCCCCCTGGATCCACGCACCACCCGGGGCGCCCCCGGGAGCCGGCGCCCCCGGCGCACACAGCGCACCGAACAACGACCCGTGGCACTCGACGACCCGTCGGCGCGCCCTGCGCCCCGGTACACCCCCGGCCGCCCCGAAACCCTGCTCGGGCACCGTCCCGGGCGCCGGCTCGGGCATGGACCGGAGCGGAGCCGGCAGGTCACAGCGGAGCCGCCCCTCACCATTCGGTGAGGGGGAGCCCCCCTCGGCGAACAATCCGATCCGCACGAGCACACCCCCGGTTCCCGTTGGGGAGCCGCCGTCGTTCGGCGGCCCGCAGCGGGACGAACGTATGCGGACGGACCGGTGGCGGGGGGGGCGGGGGTGGGGTGCGCCCCCCCCGCCGGGGGTGAGAAGGTATCACTAGGGGGCGGGGGGCGGGGGGGCGGGGCCCTTGTAAAAACTACCCC
>NZ_JBIAIF010000001.1:201150-266211 GCF_042871255.1 Streptomyces sp. NPDC005955
GGCAAACAAACCCCCCCCCCCCGCCCCCCCCGCGGGGGCGTTTTGGGGCCCCGCGGCGGGGGGGGGCCCCCCGGGGGGGCGGGGGGCGGGGCGGGCGGGGGGGGGGGGCGGGGGGGGCCCCCCCCCGCCACCGGAAGGGGTGAAGAGACGTAACTTTCGCGTGCGGACGGCGTTCGGTCGCGCTATGGATCACGACGACCGCATGGAGTGACGTCCGGGTCGGGCCGGACGCTCTCCTGATGATCGGTCAACTCTCCGGGTAGGCCCAGGGGTTGGCCCGACAACTGATGCCGTCGTGGGCGAGGAACTTCGTCTGCTGCTGCATCACGGGGGCGAGTTCGCCGTCCGTTTGGCAGCTCACATGACCGAAGCCCAGTCGGTGCCCCACCTCGTGGTTGATGAGCATCTGCCGGTACGCGTGGATGCGCTTGCCGTAGGTCTCGGAGCCCTGCGCCCAGCGGTACGCGTTGATCATCACGCGTTCGGTGCTGGCCGAGTCGCAGGAGACGTTGTCGATGGTGGTGTTGAGGCCGGACTTGGCGCACCACGCGCCGGTGGTCCCGGGACTCGCCAGGGTGATGACGAAGTCCGCCTCACCCGAGGAGACCCGTTCGAAGGTACGGGCTCCGCCGTGGGCCCAACTGCGCTCGTCGTTCAGGGTCTTGTGGATCGCATCGGCGAACAGTCGGCCGTCGAGGCCGAGGCCCCGCTCCACGTCGACGCGGTAGCGGAACCGCTGTCCCTTGCCGGGCGCCTTGACGAAACCGGGGACGGCGTCGAACTTCCCGGTCGCCTTGAGCTTCGGGTCGAGCGGGTAGGTCCGCCCCATCTGCTCGGCGTACGTCGGGGGCTTCGCGACGGCCGGCTTGTCGGACGGGGTGGGTCGGCTGTCGGAGCGCGAGGGCGGATCGTCGCGCTGCCGGTCGGCCTCCTCCGCGGCGCGGGTGTGCCCGGTGGTGTCACCGTCCCGCTCGGCCACCTGTCCGGCGACGACGACGGCGAGGACGGTGGTCACCGCGGCGGCGGTGATCCCGGTGAAGGTACGGCTCTTGCCGCCCCGGCCCGCAGGCCCCGCAGGTCCCGCCGGGGCGTGGCCCCGCTCGTCACCGGGCCCGCGCGGCGGCGGTACCGCGGCCCGGCGGCGGGCCCGTCCGGCGGCGGGCTGCCGGGGGTCGGCCCGGTGCGCGGCCTCCTCGACGGCGGCGGCGTCGGTGGGGTCGAGGGGGTCGGCGAGTTCGACGTCGTCCCAGCGGGTGACGGAGGCGTACGGGTCGGCGGGGGCGTACGGGGGTCCGGCGGACGGGGCGCCCGGGGTCGCGGGCCCCGTTCCGTACGGGCCCGAGCGGTAGGGCCCCGGGAGGACCGTCCGCGGTCCCGCGGCGCCGGGGGGCGGTCCGTGCGACCCCGCGGTGAACACGTCGTCCGTGCCGTCGTCCCCGAACGCGTCGACGTAGTCCTGTCGGGGACCGGGCACCTGGTGGCGCCCGGGGGCCGCGGCGCCGGGAACGGTGCCCCAGCCTCCCCCGGCCTCCCGCTGCTCGGGGTGTCCGCCCCGTACCAGGGGCACGCCCCGGGCGGGGGTCCCCTCGGTGTACCGCGGCGGTTGCGGGATCCGCGGCTGTCCCGCCCGCGGCTCGCGAGCGGGGGCGGGAGGCTCGGCGGACCGGGGCGCGGCAGCACGCGGCGCGGCGTCACCCTTCTTCGCCGCAGGGCCCTTGCGGCTATGGCGTCCCACGCGGCGTCTCAGCTCCCCGTCTGCGCGTCGGCGGACTCATCCGTACCGGAGGGTCCCACAGTCGCGCGTCCGCTGTCCCGCCCACCGTCGTTCCGGTCCGTGCCGCCCGTTCTCGCGGCGGCCGTGCCGAGGTCGCGGAGCAGGTCGTGGAAGGCCGTGGCGACGAGGTCGGGGTACTCCATCATGGCGACGTGCCCGGCGTCGGGCAGGGTGAGCAGTCGGGAACCCCGGAAGGAACGTGCCGCCCGCTCCGCCATCCGGGCGGAGACCAACTGGTCGCGCCCGCCGTACACCAGCAGGGTCGGGGCGAGCACCCGTTCGGCCTGCCGCCACAGTCCGTGCTGCCCGCCGAGGGTGTAGGCGTCGACGATGCCGCGGGTGGAGCGGGCCATCGCGTCCCAGAAGTGGGGCAGCGTCTGGCGGTGCTCCATCTCCGCGACGGCCGCGGCGAAGCCCTGGGGCGTGACCCGTTCCGGGTCGCCCCAGCACAGACCGGCCACGCCGCGGACGCGCTGCTCGGCCGACCAGTCCCGGGTCAGCCGGGTGAACAGCGCGGCGACCCCGGGCAGGGCCAGCAGGGCCGTCGGCACCGCGGTGCGCTGGACGCGCAGTTCCGGCAGGGCGGGCGAGACCAGGGTCAGCGACCGTACGAGGTCCGGCCGGACGGCGGCCACCCGGGTGGTGATCGCACCGCCCAGGGAGTTGCCGAACAGGTGCACGGGGCCGCGGCCGGCGGCGTCCAGGTAGCGGATCACGGCGCGGGCGTGCGCGGTGACCGAGTAGGCGCCGTCCTCGGGGGGCGGCGAGTCGCCGAAGCCCGGCAGGTCGAGCGCCTCGCTGTGCACGAGGTCGTCGAGGAGGGGCATCAGGGCCGACCAGTTCTGCGAGGAACCGCCGAGCCCGTGGACGTACAGCGCGGGCGGCAGGCCGGGACGGGCCGCGGGGCGCGAGCGCACGGCGAGGGACAGCCCGGGGAGCCGGACGGAGTGCAGCCGTTCCCCCTCCGCGGCCCTGACCGCGCCGACCCGTGGCACGGCCGCGGCTGACAGGTGCGGCGACTCCGACGAAGACATGCGGCAATGTTACGAGACCATCACGCCCGGTTTCCTGTGTTCGCCGTCACAGACTGGGCGTAGCGTGGGGGCACCGGCACCCTCCCCCCGTCGAGGGGCCGGACGCCCCACCGCTCGGGAAGAGGACAGCATGGCCACCGACCCCACCGACCCCGGGACCCGGCGCTCCGAGGACGCCCGGGAAGCCGCGCAGGCCAGGACCGCCCACGACGTCGAGGCGCCGGAGGCGGACACGGCGGAGCAGCTGACCGAGCTCGCACCGGAGCAGGACGACGCGGTCCCGGGCTCCGACCCCGCTTCCGCCGACGAGGGGGACCGCGCCGAGCAGGCCCGCGTGGTGGCACTGGACGAGGACGACTACCGCTGACCGGACACCGCTGACGCACGGCGGCGCGGGCCGCCGGCGGGCGCGGGCCGGTGACGCTGGCGCGGCGCCCGCTGCGCGCCCTGTGTACGGTTCCCCCTGCGTCCGGGGCGTTCCCGCCCCGTCCGGTACGTGAAATTCTGCCCTCGCGCCGCGCGCCGAGGGGTTACCGAAAAGTACGATGGGCGTCGCGGCGCACACCGCACACGGTCGATCTTGGGAGGCGGCGTGACAGCCATCGAGCAGACAGACGCGGCCCGCCCGCGGGGCACCCGCCTCCCGCGGCGTGCCCGGCGCAACCAGCTCTTGGGCGCCGCCCAGGAGGTGTTCGTCGCCCAGGGTTACCACGCAGCCGCGATGGACGACATCGCGGAGCGCGCGGGGGTCAGCAAGCCGGTGCTGTACCAGCACTTCCCGGGCAAGCTCGATCTGTACCTGGCGCTCCTGGACCAGCACTGCGAGGCGCTGCTCCAGGCGGTGCGCGGGGCCCTCGCCTCGACCTCGGACAACAAGCAGCGGGTGGCGGCCACGATGGACGCCTACTTCGCGTACGTGGAGGACGAGGGCGGCGCGTTCCGTCTGGTGTTCGAGTCGGACCTGACCAACGAGCCGGCCGTCCGGGAACGGGTGGACCGGGTGAGCCTCCAATGTGCGGAGGCGATCTCCGAGGTGATCTCCGAGGACACGGGCCTGCCCAAGGAGGAGTCGATGCTCCTGGCGGTCGGTCTCGGCGGCGTCTCCCAGGTGGTGGCCCGCTACTGGCTGTCCAGCGGCAGCGACATCCCCCGGGACACGGCCGTGCACCTGCTGACCTCCTTGACCTGGCGCGGCATCGCCGGCTTCCCGCTGCACGGCACGGAGCTGCCGCAGTAGCCGCGGCGGTCGATCCGGTACGAGGACCGGACCGCACCCGCGCGCTGTTCGCTACCGGCGTGTTCCACCGTGACTTTCCCCCCGGCGCACCGGGCTAGTGTGTGCCAGGTACGGCGCGGAGGGCCGCGCACATCAAGACCGTCGGAGGGACATAGCCGTGGAGGTCAAGATCGGCGTGCAGCACGCGCCCCGCGAGATCGTTCTGGAGAGCGGTCAGACCGCCGAGGAGGTCGAGACCGCGGTGGCCGAGGCACTGTCCGGCAAGTCTCAGCTGTTGAGCCTGGTGGACGATCACGGCCGCAAGGTGCTCGTGCCGGCCGACCGGCTCGCGTACGTGGAGCTCGGTGAGCCGACGCAGCGCAAGGTGGGCTTCAGCGCGCTGTAGGCGGCCGTCCGCCCGTGCGGTGACGCGGGCCCGCAGACACGACGGAGCGGTCCGGTGGGGTGAATCCCGCCGGGCCGCTCCGTCGTGTGCGCACCGGGACAGGATTGCCCGCTCGACGGCGGGGGTAGATCCGCTGCACGGACGACGGATGCGGCGGAACCGCGTGGGAGGGACCACGACATGGTTTGGGTGGCGGTGGGTTCCGCGGTGATCGGGCTCGGTCTGGCGCTGGCCGTACTGCGGTTGCGGGCGGATCGGTTGCCCGCGGCTCGGCTGGTGCTGACCACCGGGGTGGTGGGGGCCTTGTTCGGTGCGTTCGTGACGCGTACGGCGCTCGGGGATCCCGGGGTCGCCACGACGTTGTTCGGTGCGGGCACGGTTGCCGTTGCGCTGCTGTCCCTGTTGCTGCGCCCCCACCGCGTACGCCGCTCCGCTCCCGCTTGACCCCTCGCGTCCGGCTGCGCTGTCCCGTGCGGGTGCGCTGGGCTGTTGCGCAGTTCCCCGCGCCCCTATCGGGGCACCCTAGGCCGGTGGATCCCCTGAGCTCGGCGAAGCCCCTCAGCCCGGCGGACCCCGTCAGTGCGGCGGACCCCGTCAGTGCGGCGGACCCCGTCGGAGGGGCGGAGCCCCGTGGGGGCGCGGGGAACTGCGCGGGCAACCACGACGCACCCGCAGGGAACAGCGCACCGCAAGAGGCAACCCCTGACTAGGGGCGCGGGGAACGGCGCAACAGCCCAGCGCACCCGCACGGGACAGCGCAGGCCCAGCGGAGCGCACCCGCACCCGACGTCACGGGGAACGCCACCAAGAACAACAGCGCACCGCGCGCATCACGCGGCCAACCCCAACGCAGCCATCCGCTTCGTGTGCGCCTCGGTGATCCGCGAGAACATCCGCCCGACCTCGGCCAGGTCGAACCCGTCTGCAACCCCGCCCACCAGCATCGTCGACAACGCGTCGCGCTCCGCGACCACCCGCTGGGACTGCGACAGCGCCTCCCCCATCAGCCGTCGCGCCCACAGGGCGAGCCGCCCCCCGACCCGGGGATCCGCGTCGATGGCCGCCCGCACCTTCTCGATGGCGAACCCGCCGTGCCCCGTGTCGTCGAGGACGGCGAGCACCAGCGCCCGGGTGTCGGAGTCGAGCCGGGCGGCGACCTCACGGTAGAAGTCGCTGGCGATGGAGTCCCCCACGTACGCCTTGACCAGGCCCTCCAGCCAGTCCGACGGCGCGGTCTGCCGGTGGAACCCGTCCAGCGCGGCGACGAACGGCTGCATCGCCTCGGTGGGCTCGACCCCGACCGCCGCCAGCCGGTCCCGCAACTGCTCGAAGTGGGCGAACTCGGCCGACGCCATCTTGGCGAGCGCGGCCTTGTCCGCGAGGGTGGGCGCGAGCTTCGCGTCCTCCGCGAGCCGTTCGAACGCCGCCAGCTCCCCGTACGCGAGCGCGCCGAGCAGATCGACGACCGCGGCCCGGTACTGGGGGTCGGCGGAGGCGCGGTCCCAGTCCTGGGCGGCGACCCCGGTGGGTTCGGCGGGCGTTTCGGCAGCGTGGTCAGGCGTCGTCATGAAGCGCACAATAGCCCGCGCGGCCACCCCGGGAAGGCCCTGGTCAAGGAGTGTGGCGACGGGCGCACGAGCGGTGCACGGGGCGTGCGCGAGCCACCCTGCGACCGTGACGTGACGAATTCGGCCACCGCGCCTGCGCGATTCCGGGGTATGGTGGTAATGCGCCCGCTGAGTGCGCCGATGTACCACGATGGTCATGTGAACGGGTGACCACGGCAGGTTGAGTCGGCGAACACGACGGGCACAGGAATGAGGATGCCCGGTCGCTGGCCCGATCGGCTCCGACCAGACAGCCCTCCCAGGTACGGCACAGTGCGTACCGACGATGGAGGGGCCCTCATAGCGGTACGAGAGTTTCGAGCGTCGGCTGTGGTCCCGCGCCACCCGGTTCGCGAAGGCGGCCGGGGTTCACCGGCACGGTACAAGACCCCCAAGCGCTCACTCCGCACCGCGTCTCACAGAAGAGGCACCACCCTGATTACGCAGACGCAAGCGACGACTTTCCGAGATCTCGGAATCCTTCCCGAGACCGCCGAGTCCCTTGAGGCCGTCGGTATCACGACGCCCTTCCCGATCCAGGAGATGACCCTCCCCGTCGCCCTCTCCGGCACGGACGTGATCGGCCAGGCGAAGACCGGTACCGGCAAGACCCTCGGGTTCGGCCTCCCGATCCTGGAGCGGGTCACCGTCCCGGCCGACGTCGAGGCGGGGCGCGCCACCCCCGAGCAGCTGACCGACGCACCGCAGGCGCTCATCGTCGTACCGACCCGTGAGCTGTGCACCCAGGTCACCAACGACCTGCTCACCGCGGGCAAGGTACGCAACGTCCGGGTCACCGCGATCTACGGCGGCCGGGCCTACGAGCCGCAGGTCGAAACCCTGCGCAAGGGCGTCGACGTGGTCGTCGGCACCCCCGGACGCCTGCTCGACCTCGCGGGCCAGAAGAAGCTCGACCTCACGCACATCCGGTGCCTCGTCCTGGACGAGGCCGACGAGATGCTGGACCTGGGCTTCCTGCCGGACGTCGAGAAGATCATCAACATGCTGCCGCCGAAGCGGCAGACCATGTTGTTCTCCGCGACGATGCCCGGCGCCGTCATCGGTCTGGCGCGCCGCTACATGTCGCAGCCCACGCACATCCGCGCCACCGCGCCGGACGACGAGGGCGCGACCGTGGCGAACACCTCGCAGCACGTGTACCGCGCGCACTCCATGGACAAGCCGGAGATGGTCGCCCGCATCCTCCAGGCCGAGGGCCGCGCCCTGGCGATGGTCTTCTGCCGGACGAAGCGCACCGCGGCCGACATCGCCGAGCAGCTCCAGCGGCGCGGCTTCGCCTCCGGTGCCGTCCACGGCGACCTGGGCCAGGGCGCCCGGGAGCAGGCGCTGCGGGCGTTCCGCAACGGCAAGGTCGACGTGCTGGTGTGCACGGACGTGGCCGCGCGCGGCATCGACGTCGAGAACGTCACGCACGTGATCAACTACCAGTCCCCCGAGGACGAGAAGACGTATCTGCACCGCATCGGCCGCACCGGTCGCGCGGGTGCCTCGGGTACGGCGATCACCCTGGTCGACTGGGACGACATCCCGCGCTGGCAGCTCATCAACAAGGCGTTGGACCTGCCCTTCACCGATCCGCCGGAGACGTACTCCACGTCCCCGCACCTCTTCGCCGAGCTGCGCATCCCCGAGGGCACCAAGGGCATCCTGCCGCGTTCGGAGCGGACCCGGGCCGGGCTCGCCGCCGAAGAGGTCGAGGACCTCGGTGAGACCGGGCGCAGCCCCCGCGGTCGTGGTGGACGGGCTCCCGTCGCCGCCGCCCCGCAGGAACGCGAGCGGCCCGCCCGGACGCCGCGCAGTCGTCGTCGGACCCGTGGCGGTACCCCGTTGGAGGACGCCGCCGCGAACCCGAGCGCGTCGACCGCCGGCACGCAGTCGCCGGTCGAGCCCTCGCCCGAGGTCGTGGAGGCGCCCCGGCGTCGCCGCCGGACGCGTTCCGGTGCCACCGCCGGCGCAGCGCAGGCGCCCGCCGTGGCGGACGTCGAGGCCGTGACCGCTTCCGCGACGGTGGCCGAGGCCCCCGTCGCCGAGGAGGTCGAGGTGAAGCCCCGGCGCCGTCGGACCCGCAAGGCCGTCGAGGCACCGGCCGTGGTGGCCGAGGTCGCGGAGCCGAGCACCGGGGTGACCGTCGAAGCGGTGACCGCGGAGCCCGAGGTCAAGCCGCGCCGTCGGACCCGCAAGGCGGCGGCCGCCCCCGAGGCGGAGGCCGTCGCGCCGACCGCCGTGGAAGCACCGACCGCCGAGGAAGCGCCGAACGCCGTGGCAGCCCCGGCCGCCGAGGACGTCGTGGACGCCGCGGAGGCCAAGCCGCGTCGCCGCACCCGCAAGAAGGCCGTCGCCACGGAGCCGGAGGCGCCCGCCGCCCCCGTCACCGCCGAGGAGGTTGCCGAGCCGGCCGCCGCCCCCAAGCGACGCACCCGCAAGAAGGCGGTCGCCCCCGTGGAGACCGCCACCGCCCCGGCCGCCGAGGCCGACGGCGGGGAGCCCACCGAGGCGCCGGCCAAGCCGCGCCGCACGCGCGCCAAGAAGGCCGCGGCGGTCGTCGAGCCCGCCGCTTCCGAGGCCGCGGACCCCGAGGCGAAGCCCCGGCGGCGCCGCACCCGCAAGGTGGCCGAGGCCCCCGAGGGCTGAAGTCCCGCAGTTGACGGCCGGCGGCCCGGCACCCCGACGCACGGGGGTGCCGGGCCGCTGTCGTGTCCGCCCGACGGAACCCGGTGCCTCGGCGGGGCGGCCCTTCCCGGCGGCCGTTAGCCTTCGGGTATGAGCAGGCCCTCGACGTTCGTGCCGCCCCCGGGAGTCTCCGCACGGGTGATCTCCACGCCCCGCGGCGGGTTCGCCGCCCTCGACACGGACGGAGCGCACCGTCCGGACGGTCCCCTGCGCGGCACCGCGCTGCTGCTGCCCGGGTTCATGGGCAGCAAGGAGGACTTCATCGCACTGCTCCTGCCGCTGGCCGCCCGGGGCTACCGCACGGTGGCCGTCGACGGGCGCGGCCAGTACGAGTCGCCCGGCCCCCACGACGATCCGGCGCCCTACGCCCAGGAGGAGTTGGCGCGCGACGTACTGGCCCAGCGGGACGCCCTCGCGGCCACCGGCCCGGGCCCGGTGCACCTGCTGGGGCACTCGTTCGGCGGTCATCTGGCGCGCGCGGCGGTGCTGGCCGAGCCGGCCGCGTTCGCGTCGCTCACCCTGATGGCCTCCGGTCCCGCCGAGATATCCGCAGCGCAGCGCGAGCGCGTCAAGCTGTTGCGGGACGCCCTCGCCGTGCTCGACATGGGCCGGGTGTGGGAGGCGATGCAGTCGTTGGAGGCCCCCGCGCCCGAGGACGCCGCCACCGGCGCGGCGGACGGCAACGCGACGGACGAAGCGACGGACGAGGCAGCGCTGCGCGCCCGCTGGCTGCGCAACAGCCCCGCCCAGATCCTCGCCGCCGGGCGCCTGCTGTGCACGGAGCCGGACCGGGTGCCCGAACTGGCCGCGCTCTCCCTGCCCCGGCACGTCATCTCGGGCGAGCGGGACGAGACCTGGCCGGTGCCGCTGCTCGACGAGATGGCCGACCGCCTCGCCGCGCGCCGCACGGTCGTCGTGGGCGCCGAACACTCCCCCAACACCGAGCGCCCCGCCGAGACCGCCACCGCCCTCGCCGACTTCTGGGACGCGGTCCCGCTCTGACCCTCCCGGCGCCCGGGCACTGAGGGCGTACTCAGTACTGGGTGCGCACGTGCTCCCAGAAACCGTCGCGCAGGCTGCGTCGCAGGTCAGAGTGGCCGCGCAGCGAGTACTGGAGCTTGCCCTCGGCCTCCACCAGCAGGTCCTGGTCCACCGAGCCCGGCAGGTAGGGGTGCCCCGGCAGCAGGTCGGCCAGGGCGTCGCGCCCCCGGGCGGCGAGCCACTTCGCGGCGATCTGCGCCCCCACGAACCGCACGTCCTCCCGGCTGGGCCGGGGGGTGTTCTGGGTCTCGTACGAGGAGACGGTCCGCCGGGACACGTACGGTTTGAAGAACTCCAGGTCGAAGACGCGCTGGCTGTCCACCTCCCACAGCAGGGGCTCGGCCTGGTTGCGGCCCTCGGGCGCCTCGACGCCCCACAGGTGGACCCGTGCCCCGTACCCCTGGGCCGCCTCCACCGCCGACACCAGGTCCTCGTCCCCGCCGAGCAGGGCCGCGTCGCTGATCGCCCGGTGCCGGGCCAACGACTCCAGGTCGGTGCGGATCAGGGAGTCGACGCCCTTCTGCTGGTTGTTGGCGTTGAGGTTGCCGAGCCTGACCTTGACGTCCGGCAGTTCCGCGATGGTCTGCTGTTCGGCGGTGTGGATGCGGCGGCGGGCCCCGTCGTACCAGTAGACGCGCAGCAGACGGCTGTCGGCGAAGATCGTGCGGGCCCGGTCGATGAACGCCTCGATCAGCCCCTCGGCGTCCAGGTCGAAGGCGCGCCGGTCCTCCGTCCCCGCGACGAGCCGGCCCGCAGCCGCGTAGACGTAGCCGGCGTCCACGAAGATCGCGTGGGTGGCGGGCGTCTTGGCGACCTCGGCGACCATGCGCCGCAGCAGCTCGTTGGTGAGGTCGAGCCGGGCGAGCAGGGCGGCGGACTCCTCGGCGCCCGGGGCCGGGGCGCCCGGGTCACCCCGGTGCGTCCCGGACGTTCTCACGGGTGTGGCATCCGGCCCTGACCAGGGCGCACCCTGCTGTTCCTCGCTCATCGCCCCCATTGTCCGGGGCGCGCCGGAGGGGACACAACCCGTCCCGCGCCACCGGCGTTCTTTAGTCCGGCGAAAATTTTCCTTAGTGTAGGGAATGAATACGGTGGAAACCGCGCTGTACGGGGAGTGAGCGCACGTCCCGGGGCCCCTGCGGTTGCCCGGCGTGCGACGCGCTCTTGACGGACCGGCTCGTCCCCGGCCCCGGGATCCCGGTGGTCGTGCGGGTGCGCGTCCGGTCCGTACGACCAGTTCTCCCCCCGGGGAGGATCACGCAGACGAAGGGAGAAGCTCTTGCGCTTCGAGATCATGCGCCTGAACGACGTCGACGGCACCGCCGAGGAATCGACCGTCGTGGACGCCGCCTCCGTCAACCGGATCGTCCAACAGGCCGCCGCCATCGGGCAGCGGCTGTACATCCGCCCGGCGGAACCGTCCGCCTCGTAACAGCGCCGACGGGCACGCGGCCCACGGTCGCCGCGCCCGGTGTGTGACAGGGCCCCCGCACGACACGACGTCGTCACCGGGGGCCCTGTCGTGTGTCCAGGGGACTGCTGTGGGTCCGGGGGGGCTCAGGCCGCCTTGATGACCTGGGTGACGCCGTTGATGATCTGCTGCACGGCGATGGCGGACAGCATCATGCCGGCGAGCCGGGTCACCAGGACCACCCCGCCGTCCTTGATGACCCGGATGATCAGCAGCGAGTACCGCATGGCGACCCAGAGCACCAGGTGGATCGCGAGGATCGCGACCCACACCGACACCTGCGCACCCACGGTGTCGGCCTTCTGCACGGCGAGGATCACCGAGACGATCGCACCGGGCCCGGCGAGCAGCGGCATGCCGAGCGGGACGAGGGCGACGTTGACGTCCTTGGTCTGCTTCGGTTCGTCGGTCTTGCCGGTGAGCAGGTCCAGGGCGATCAGCAGGAGCAGCAGTCCGCCCGCGATCATCAGGGCGGGCACCGAGACGTGCAGGTAGTTGAGGATCTCGTGGCCGAGCAAGCCGAACAGGGCGATCACCCCGAAGGCCACGCAGACCGCTTGGAAGGCCATCCGCTTCTGGACGCGGGTGGGCCGTCCGGAGGTCAGCGCGAGGAAGATCGGGGTGATTCCCGGCGGGTCCATGATGACGAAGAGGGTCAGGAACAGGGACCCGAACACAGCGAGGTCGAACACGGTAGGTAGTGCCTTGCGGGAGGGAGCGGGCGCCGTTCGGCGCAGCTCGGAGCGGTACGGGAGGGAACCTGCGTCCCGGACGGGGCACGGGAGCAGAGGGTGAGGACGGCCGGCCGGCGTGCTCGGCCCGGGAGCGGGCCCGGGGGGCGGCACGGGCCCGGGCGCGTACGGCGCGCGGGCGGGAGAGGTCAGCCGTCGGTGGTCAGCGGGGCGGGGGTTCCCCCGGCCCCGGGCACCGGGAACGCGCCGGTCGCGCGGCGGGTGATCTCCCCGTAGATCTCGGGGTCCGTGGTGAACTCGCCGAGCAGGCAGGTCTTGCGGCTGCCGTGGTAGTCGCTGGACCCGGTGCCCAGGAGTCCCAGTTCGGCGGCGAGTCCGCGCAGCCGGGCCCGGGTGGCGGGTTCGTGGTCCATGTGGTCGACCTCGATGCCGTCGAGTCCGGCGGCGGCCAGCGCGGCGATCGTCGCCTCGGACACGGTCGCGCCGCGGCGGGCGGCGCCGGGGTGGGCGAGGACGGTGACGCCGCCGGCGGCCTTGACCAGGCGGACCGCGTCGAAGGGGTCGAGTTCGTGCTTGGCGACGTACGCGCGGGCGCCGTCCCCGATCCACTGGGGGGCGAACGCCTCGGAGATCGAGGAGACGACACCGAGTTCCATCAGCGCCTCGGCGACGTGCGGACGTCCCACGGAGCCGTTGCCGGCGATCCGGGCGACCTGTTCCCAGGTCACCGGTACGCCGAGGTCCTGGAGCCGGGTCACCATGCCCTGGGCGCGCGGCACCCGGTCGTCACGGACCAGTTCGCGCTGGGCGAGCAGTTCCGGCTCGTCGGGGTCGAAGAGGTAGGCGAGCATGTGCAGGCCCACGCCGTCGAGGCGGCAGGAGAGTTCCGCGCCGGGGACCAGCGTCAGGTGTGCGGCGTCGGATGCGGGGTCCGCGAGGGCGGCCCGCGCCTCGGCGTGGCCGCGGGTGGTGTCGTGGTCGGTGAGCGCGACGACGGCGAGCCCGCTCGCGGCGGCCTTGCGGACGAGTTGGGCGGGGGTGTCCGTGCCGTCGGACGCGGTGGAGTGGGTGTGCAGGTCGATGCGCACGACGGACTCCAAACCGACTCGGCCCCACGGGGAACGCGGGACACAGGGACGCTCCAGAATAACCGGCCGTAGCGGGGTTCCGACCGTCCGGAGGCTGAGGCGGTGGACACACCGAGGGGGTGGCCGCGGGTGGTCGGTGGGCGCCAGGAGGGCGTCAGGGGGCGGTCAGGGGGACAGCAGCCGGGGGGAGAGCGCCCCGCAGGGCAGGAGGTCCATCTCGGCGCCGGCGTCCCGCAGATCGGTCAGGACCAGCTCGTCGTACATCAGCAGGCCGGACTGTTCGGGCCAGACCACCGCCCACAGCCACAGGCCGCGGGCCTCGCCGGCGAAGACCGCGCGGTCGGGCGGCGCTCCGGAGACGTGCCACAGCGGGCTCGGGCGGCCGGAGGCGAGGACCTTGGCCTCGGGCGGCTTCTCGACGCTGATGTGCGGGCCGGGGTCGGGGCCGTCGACGCCGGCGTACCGGGCGCCGAGCCCGACGCCCAGTTCCTCGGCGACGAGCAGCAGCTCGCCGATGCCGCCGAGCGGCCCGGGGCCGGAGCAGGCGACGACGGTGGCCCGGCCGCCGCTGCGGTCGTCACCGGCGTAACCGACGCCGGTGAAGAGCCAGCCGACGGGCAGCGGCCAGGGCATCCAGACGGGGACCCGGGCGCGGTTCACGACCACGCCGAGGGCTTCGACGCTGGGCGGGATCACGGGCTGGAGTGGCTGCACCGCCCCGTGCAGGGCGCACTGCCACGTATCGGCGAAGAGTCCGGGAGCCCTGACCCGGCCTCCACACTTCGGGCAACTGGGTTCGCCCCTCATAGCCGTCAACGGTCCCCCCTGACCGTCCACGAGTCAAGGAAGATCAAAGGATGATCACCCGACTGCGCGCCCCGCGCCCGCGGTGACGCCCCCCGCCGCGGCGAGACGTCGGTCGCACGGGGCCTCAGTCGAGCGGGACGCCCGCGCGCAGCGGATCGCGCAGGTCGGTCCCGCGCGCCAGCCACCGTTCGTGGAGGGCGCCCGCGCCGTGCACCCGCTTCCACGCGGCCTCGTTCGGGGTCATCGGCAGCAGCGGCAGGAAGGCGACGGCCTCGCGCGGCGGGTCCGGCTCCAGATCGGGGACGAGCCCACCGGGTTCGGCGACGAGCACGGAGGTGAAGGGCGCCCCCGGCCACAGCGGTCCGCCGACGTCGAGCGAGGCGCCCGGGGCGACCACCAGCCCTTCGACCTGCGGGCTCGCCGCCAGCACGGCCAGGGTCCGCAGCACCCCGTCGGTGTCGGCGGGCCCACGGCGCACGGTGAGCACCAGCTCGGCCCGCGGCCCGCGCTCGGGGTCGGCGACCAGCGCCGTCGGGTCGGTCATGGGGCGGGCGGACATGCCCAGGGTGACGTAGCGGACGTACGGGCCGGGCTCCCCCGGCGTCCCGGGGCCGGCCGGCGGGCCCTCGACGAACCGCAGGACCTCGATCCGGTCGGTGCCGAGGAACGTGACCGCCGCCCGGGCGTCCGGTTCCCCGAAGGTCGTACGCAAACGGGCCTCGACGAGCGGGAGAACATCTGCCATGCCCGCGAGCATAGAACGCCCGTCCGGTCGTCAGAATCCGCATGTCACAGGGGTGTCGGGGAGGAGCGCCGGGGACGGCGGGCGTCAGGGAGCCGTAGGACAACGGTGGGAAGGCGCCCTTGACACGTCAACCGACTGCTAGTCTTGGCCGCTGTTCGGGACGGTCTTCCCAGCGGTACGCATCGGCGTCGCGCTCACGTCCCGGAACCTTGGACATCCCCCACGGGGGACCGGCCGGAGGAGGTGGGGCTGTCATGGATCGAAGTCGATCGTGCAGTATCACCCGCTCTTCCGGTCGCTGAGTCCGTAGCTCCGCCGGTCACGGTCCCGCTCCGCGCACCGTCCGGCTCCTACCGCTTCGCGTACGCGCCCCCTTCGGGCCCCCTCCCGTTCGGTCCGCCCCGTCATCCTTCGGGGACGGACACCGGGTCCCCCGTCCCGTCGCCGGTCCACCACCGGCGTCCGGTCGCGCGTGACGGAAGAGCACAGCGTTCCCACCGGGCCCACCCCGGCCCGTCCACCGTGCCCCGCCCTGCCCGGCCCGGTGCCGTACGGCCGTGTCAGCGGTGCAAAGCCGCTGCCGCGCACGCAGTACCCGCAGTTGTGAACCAGTAGCGAAACGCGAAGGAGCCGCCACCTCGGTGCGGTGCTCCCCGCTTTGTGGACGTGCCACACATCGACCGTTCCGTCGATCCCTGCGATCCGACCGGGACACCGCGGCGCGGACGTCCCCATTCCGGGCAGTTCCACCCGTCGTCCGTGGCTCCCCGGTGCGAAGGAGTCCGCCCATGTCGATGATCCGTGACCTGCGTGCAGCCGTTCGGCCCGCCCACCGCAAGGACGACAGCGCCTACGACACCACCCGCGATCCGGCGACGCCCTCGGCGATCGTCGACTGCGCGGTCTACCGCGACGGCCGCCGCGTCGACTCGGCGGAGTGCCTGACCCCGCACGGCGCGATGCTCCAGGTGCGCCGGGACGGCGGATTCGCGTGGATCGGCCTGCACGAGCCGACCGAGGCCGAGTTCGCGGTGATCGCAGCCGAGTTCGGGCTGCACCCGCTGGCCGTCGAGGACGCCGTCCACGCCCACCAGCGGCCCAAGCTGGAGCGGTACGACGACACCCTCTTCACCGTCTTCAAGACCATCCACTACGTCGAGCACGACGAACTCACCGCGACCAGCGCCATCGTGGAGACCGGCGAGGTCATGTGCTTCACCGGCGCGGACTTCTTCATCACCGTCCGGCACGGCGGCCAGGGTTCGCTGCGGGCGCTGCGCAGTCGTCTCCAGGGCGAACCGGAGCTGCTCGCCAAGGGCCCCTCGGCGGTCCTGCACGGCATCGCGGACCATGTCGTGGACGGCTATCTGGCGGTCGCCGACGCGGTGCAGGACGACGTGGACGAGGTCGAGACCGAGGTGTTCTCGCCCGGTCGGCGCGGGGTGGCGCGCGGGGTGGACGCCGGGCGGATCTACCAGCTCAAGCGGGAGGTGCTGGAGTTCAAGCGGGCGGTGGCCCCGCTGGCCCGGCCGATGCAACTGCTGAGCGAGCGACCGATGCGGCTGGTCGACCCGGACATCCAGAAGTACTTCCGTGACGTGGCCGACCACCTCACCCGGGTGCAGGAGCAGGTCACCGGCTTCGACGAACTGTTGAACTCAATCCTCCAGGCCAATCTGGCGCAGGCGTCCGTCGCGCAGAACGAGGACATGCGGAAGATCACCTCCTGGGCCGCGATCATCGCGGTGCCGACGATGGTCTGCGGGGTGTACGGGATGAACTTCGAGCACATGCCGGAGCTGGGCTGGCGGTACGGGTACCCGATGGTGCTCGGCGTCACGGTCGTCATCTGCCTCACCATCCACCGCACCCTGAAGCGCAACGGCTGGCTGTGACCGCGGGGGCGCCGCAGGTGGCCGGGGCGGTGCGCGCGCTGTCTACTCTTGCCCCATGACGGAATCACCTCTCGACCGGGCGCTCGTCGAGGAAGCCACCAAGAAGTCCGGGCTGATCTGGGTCCGGGGCGACGGCCCGGACCGACCGCTGTGGCACGTGTGGCACGAGGGCGCCGCGCTCGTCCTGGGTGACGGCCCGGGCGAACAGCCGCTGCCGGGGCTGGTCGACGGGGGCACGGCGACCGTCACCGTGCGCAGCAAGGACAAGGGCGGGCGGCTGGTCGCCTGGACCGCCCGGGTGGTGGAACTCGCGCCGGACGGCGAGCCGTGGACGGCGGCCGTCCAGGAGCTGAAGGGCAAGCGGCTGAACGCGCACGACGGGGAGGAGGCGCCCGGACGGTGGGCGCGGGAGTGCCGGGTGCTCCGGCTGGAGCCGGGCGCCGTCGACACCGAGGTGCCGACGGGGTCCCTCGCGGCGGTTCCGCTGGAGACCCCGGTGACCACCCGTCAGCCCGCTCCCGCGGCGCTGCCCAAGCTGTTGCTGCGGCGGCGCCGCGGACGCTGAGCCGGAGCGCCGTCAGGACGCGGGCAGCGCCCGACCGTAGTCGACGACCTCGGAGGACGCCGGCTCCTTCAGCGGGACGTCGCGGTTCCAGTCGCTGAGGCTGATCGTCCCGGCGCCCCCGGCCCGGACCAGGCGCAGCGGGTAGGGGGTGCCCTCCAGGGAGACGTCGAGGGTGCCGCCCGCGCCCCGGTCGCCGGTGAGCCGGATGGTCTTGACCCCACCGGCGGCCCCCCGTTCGCCCTTCTCCAGGGTGCCGTGCAGGGTGATCAGCCCGTCGAGCAGCAGGTCCATGTCGGCGAAGCCGCTCAGCTGCTGGTAGGAGGGGTCGCCGGCGGGGACCTTCACGTACTTGCCGTCGAGCTTCTCGGCGGCGGCCCGGTCCGAGGCGGCCTTCTCCGGGGTGGTCTCGGAGCCCTTCGTCCCGTGGGTCCAGAACGAGGAGTCGGCCTTGAGGTACAGCTTCTCGCCGATCCTGAGCAGGCGGATCGTGCCGCCCTTGGAGCGCACCGACCCGGTGCCGCCCCGGTCCGACAGGCGCATGTCGAGCCGGTAGCCCTGGCCCTTGACCCGGACGGTGCCCGACAGCCGGACGGCGGCGGCCCGCTCCGCGGCGAGCCGGGTCTTGTTCTGGATCTCGGTGGCCGACAGCTTGCCGACCCCGTTGGTGCCCTGGTCGGGGTCCGGGGGGGCGTCGCCGCCGCCGCAGCCCGTGAGCCCCAGGGTGGCGACCATCGTTCCCGCGCACACCATGCTCACCATCACCGCGCGCCGACCCCGGCGCAGGGGAACCGCTGACACAGACGGGGCTGCCTCTCGTACGGGGGGACCGCCGCGATGAACGGCGGTGCACGGCAGCGTACCGGTGCCGTCCGTGCCCGCCCGACCCAGTCCTTCCGGTTGCCGTGAGCGGGCGTCACCTACCCGGACGGGCTAGCCTGAAGCGCGAATTACCGGACAAACACCAAGAAGGGCTCATACGGGCGGCACGTACCAGGGGGACGTACGGGCGGGACGTACGGGCGCGGCGCGGTGCACACGAGGGAGGCACGTACATGGCAGCGGGTGCTCCTCGGATCTTCGTCTCCCATCTGTCCGGCGTCACCGTGTTCGATCCCGGCGGTGACCACGTCGGGCGGGTGCGGGACCTGGTCGCCATGTTGCGGGTCGGGCACCGGCCGCCGCGCCTGCTCGGGCTGGTGGTGGAGCTGACCTCACGGCGCCGGATCTTCCTGCCGATGACGCGGGTGACCGGGGTCCAGGCCGGCCAGGTGATCACCACGGGGGTGCTGAACGTGCGGCGCTTCGAACAGCGGCCGACCGAGCGGCTGGTCTTCGGGGAGCTGCTGGACCGACGGGTGCGGCTGGTGGACACCGGCGAGGAGGTCACCGTGCTCGACCTGTCCGTGCGGCAGCTGCCGGCCCGCCGCGACTGGGAGATCGACCGGATCTTCGTCCGCCGGGGCGCCCCCCGCCGCACCGCGGGCTTCCGACGGCAGAAGGGCGAGGCGCTCACCGTCGGCTGGGAGGCCGTCACCGGCTTCTCGCTGGACGAACAGGGGCAGGGCGCGGAGACCCTGCTCGCCACCTTCGAGCAGCTGCGCCCCGCCGACCTGGCGAACGTGCTGCACCACCTGTCTGCCAAGCGTCGCGCCGAGGTGGCCGCCGCGCTCGACGACGACCGGCTCGCGGACGTCCTGGAGGAACTGCCCGAGGACGACCAGATCGAGATCCTCGGCAAGCTGAAGGAGGAGCGCGCGGCGGACGTGCTGGAGGCCATGGACCCGGACGACGCCGCCGACCTGCTGTCCGAACTGCCCGAGGAGGACCAGGAGCGGCTGCTGAACCTGATGCAGCCCGATGACGCGGCGGACATGCGGCGGCTGATGGCGTACGAGGAGCGCACCGCGGGCGGGTTGATGACCACCGAACCGGTGGTGCTGCGACCCGATGCGACGGTCGCCGACGCCCTGGCCCGGGTCCGCAACCCCGATCTGTCGCCGGCGCTCGCCGCCCAGGTGTACGTGTGCCGCCCGCCGGACGAGACGCCGACCGGGAAGTACCTGGGGACGGTGCACTTCCAGCGGCTGCTGCGGGACCCCCCGTACACGCTGGTGAGCTCGATCCTCGACGACGACCTCCAGGCGCTGTCGCCGCAGGACTCGCTGCCGGCGGTGGCCGGTTTCTTCGCGACGTACGACATGGTGGCCGCGCCGGTCGTGGACGACGGCGGTTCGCTGCTCGGGGCGGTGACCGTGGACGACGTCCTGGACCATCTGCTGCCCGAGGACTGGCGGGAGCACGAGTTCCACGAGTTGGCGGACGGGACCGGCGGCGAGGAGGCACCCGGACATGGCCGCTGACCGGGAGCAGACCCGGCCCCGGGTCCGGCTCGACCAGCCGCTCGCCCCGCGCCGCCGGCTGTGGCCCGACTACGACCCGGACGCCTTCGGGCGGCTGACCGAGCGGATCGCCCGGTTCCTCGGCACCGGACGGTTCATCGTCTGGATGACGTTCACGATCATCTGCTGGGTCGCCTGGAACATCTGGGCGCCGCCCGCGGTGCGCTTCGACCAGTACCCGTTCATCTTCCTGACCCTCGCCCTGTCGCTCCAGGCCTCGTACGCGGCGCCGCTGATCCTGCTGGCGCAGAACCGGCAGGACGACCGGGACCGGGTCAACCTGGAGCAGGACCGCAAGCAGAACGAGCGCTCGATCGCCGACACCGAGTACCTGAGTCGGGAGGTCGCGGCGCTGCGGACGGGGCTCGGCGAGGTGGCGACCAGGGACTGGATGCGCTCCGAGCTGGAGGGGCTGCTGCGGGAGCTCGACGAGCGGCGCGACAGACCCGTGGAGCCCGCCGTGCGCCGGCCCCCGGGACGTGACGCAACCGACCGCTGACGGGCCTTACCGGGGCCCCGGTGGGGCGCCGTACCATCGACGGTATGGCTACGGAAGACGCGGTGCGCGAAGCGCTGGCGACGGTGAACGACCCCGAGATCCAGCGACCCATCACCGAGCTGGGGATGGTCAAATCGGTGGAGATCGGTGCGGACGGCGTGGTCGCCGTGACCGTCTACCTCACGGTCTCCGGTTGCCCGATGCGCGAGACCATCACCACCAACGTGACCGAGGCGGTGGCCCGCGTCGAAGGCGTCACGCGGGTCGACGTCACCCTCGACGTGATGAGCGACGAACAGCGCAAGGAACTGGCCTCCGCCCTGCGCGGCGGAGGGGCCGAACGTGAGGTGCCGTTCGCCCAGCCCGGGTCGCTGACCCGGGTGTACGCGGTGGCCTCCGGCAAGGGCGGCGTCGGCAAGTCGTCCGTGACGGTGAACCTCGCGGCGGCGATGGCCGCCGACGGCCTGAAGGTCGGGGTCGTGGACGCCGACATCTACGGGCACTCGGTGCCGCGGATGCTGGGCGTCGACGGACGGCCCACCCAGGTCGAGAACATGATCATGCCGCCCTCCTCGCACGGGGTGAAGGTGATCTCCATCGGCATGTTCACGCCCGGCAACGAGCCCGTGGTGTGGCGGGGCCCCATGCTGCACCGGGCGCTCCAGCAGTTCCTGGCGGACGTGTTCTGGGGCGACCTCGACGTGCTGCTGCTCGACCTGCCGCCCGGCACCGGTGACATCGCGATCTCGGTCGCGCAGCTGGTGCCCAATGCGGAGATCCTGGTCGTCACGACCCCGCAGCAGGCCGCCGCCGAGGTCGCGGAGCGGGCCGGTTCGATCGCCGTGCAGACCCACCAGAAGATCGTCGGCGTGGTCGAGAACATGGCCGGGCTGCCGTGTCCGCACTGCGACGAGATGGTCGACGTGTTCGGCACGGGCGGCGGGCAGAAGGTCGCCGACGGGCTGACCCGGATCACCGGGGCGAGCGTGCCGGTGCTGGGCTCCATCCCGATCGACGTGCGGCTGCGGGAGGGCGGCGACGACGGCACCCCGGTGGTGCTCTCCGACCCGGGCTCCCCGGCGGGCTCGGCGCTGCGCGCGATCGCCGGCAAGCTGGGCGGCCGGCAGCGGGGACTGGCGGGCCTCTCGCTCGGCATCACGCCCCGCAACAAGTTCTGACGCGGGTACGGGCCCGGGGGCAAACGCCTCGCCCCCGGCGCCCGGCGGGCAGCATGATGACGCCCATGCGCATCACGAGCTGCCGGGCGGAAGACCTGGACCCGATCGAAGAGGTCCTGCCCTCGCCGAGCGCCGTCTCCTACCACCTCCAGCGGTACGCCCGACAGGTCGCGGGTACCAGCACCTTCCTGGTGGCCCGGCTGGACGACGACCGACCGGCCGGGGTCTGCGAGGTCCGCTGGAATGGCTGTGCGGCGCCGGAGGTGCGCGCCGTCGTGGCCGACTGCCCGGAGATCAACGGTCTGCACGTGGTGGAGGCGTTGCAGTCCCGCGGCACGGGCAGCGCCCTGATCCGCCGGGCCGAACGGCTCGCCGCCGAACGGGGCCGCCGCCTCGTCGGGCTGGGGGTCGACGACCACGGGAACCCGCGGGCCGCGGCCCTCTACGCCCGCCTGGGGTACCGGCCCACCGTCCGCTACCTGGACCGCTACTCCTTCACCGACGACGCGGGCGTCGAGCACCCGGTCGAGGAACCCGCCGTCTTCCTGGTCAAGGAACTCGGCCCCCACGACCGGTCGTGAGGGCCCGGGTCAGTGCGGACGGGTCACGGCTCGCCGGGTGTCAGGCGTACTCCTCGATGTCCTTGACCACCGAGAACCCGAGCCCGTAGGCGCTCATGCCCCGCCCGTACGCGCCGAGGTGCACGCCCTCGCGGGTGGACCCGGCGAGCACCCAGCCGTACTCGGACTCGCGGTAGTGGAACGGCGTCGGCACCCCGTCCACCGGCAGCGACAACGAGGCCCAATCGTCGCTGGCGAGGTCGTCCGCCAGCACCCACGCGGTCTCGGTCTGCTGGGTCAGCCAGTCGTCGCGCAGGGTGTGGTCCATCTGCGCGGGCCAGGTGACGGCGAGCAGTCCGGAGCCGGCGAGCCAGGCCGCGGACGACACCGACGTGGCCTCCAGCACCCCCGTGCCGTCGGCGGTCCTGCGCACCGGGCTGGCCGCGACGGTCACCACCACGGCGAACCGGTCGCGTTCGGCGGCGTCCCGGGTGTCGGCGGCCCGCAGCGAGGGTTCGTCGCCGTGCCCGATGGAACCGTGCTCGACCACCCCCTCGGCGGAGGTCCCGGCCTGGAGCAGCCACCGGGTACCGGTGAACGCCCCGTCGAGGCCGTACCAGGGGAACGGCGCCATCAGGAAGTTGTCCACCGTGCGGCGCGCGGGCACGGCCGGTCGTACGCCCCCGGCGCTCCCGGTGGCCCCGGCGCCTTCGGTAGCCGCGGCGCCTTCCCGGGGTGGTGCTTGCGCGCCCACCTGACTCGTCGTCTCCATCTGCGGACGCCTCCTCGCACTCGTCGGACCGGAGCGGCCCGCCCCCCTCGGGCGACCTGGTGTCGGCCCGCACAACAACAAGGGAGAATAGCCACCCGGATTCCCGGAGTTACGGCGCCACCGCACGGCCCGGGGGCAAACCGGGCACAAACAGGCGAGTGGCGGCACTCCCGGCCCATGTCAGCGACCCGGCCCCACGGGTTGACGCACCGGGGGCACTCGGGGAGCACGCGGGAGCGCACCCGGACCGGACCGCCCGGCCCGGGTGACGGATCACCCGGAACGGGTCCGGACGGGTGCGGGGGCGAGCGCGGGTCGGGTCAGGTCGCGTCCATGTCGAACGGGGGCCGCTCCCCCGCGTCGAGACTCCGCTTCTTCACCAGGTCGGCCCGGCCGCCGGCGGCAGCGGCCGCCGCCCCGCCGGCCGCGGCCCGGGTGCCGTCGGTGCGGCTCTCCACGTCGTTCACCGAGTCCGACAGCTCGGCCATCTCCTTGCGGAGGTCGAAGCTGTCGCGGATGTCCTGGAGCCCCAGGTCGTCGTTGCCGAGCTGCTTGCGCAGATACGCCTTGGGGTTCAGGTCCTCGAACTCGAAGTCCTTGAACTCCGGGCCCAGTTCATCCCGTATGTCCTGCTTGGCGCTGTCGGAGAACTCGCGGATCTTGCGGATCATCCGCGAAATGTCCTGGATCGCCTTCGGAAGCTTGTCGGGACCGAAGACGAGCATGCCGAGCACGGCGAGGGTCAGGACCTCGGCCCAGCCTATGTCATTGAACACCTAGCGCTCCCTTGCGATGTCCTCCGGCCCGCAGCGGGTCTTCCATGGTCCCGGACCGCTCCCACGGTACCCGCCGACCCCGTGCGTCCGGTACTGTCCGGGCCCGGTCGGCGCCATCCCGACCGGACCGGAGGTCAGCCGCCGGTGGCCGACCCCAGCACGAGGGTCACCCGGTGCTCCCGGCCGCCGCGTTCCAGGGTGAGCTGGAGCCGGTCACCGGGGCGGTGGGCGCGGATCTTGACGATCAGTTCCTCACCGGAGCGGACCCGCTGGTCGTCGACCTCGGTGATCACGTCGCCGGGCCGGATGCCCGCCCGGGCGCCGGGGCCGTCCTCCACCACGGCCGGCGCCCCGTCGTTGCCCTCGGAACCGACCCGGGCGCCGTCGCCCGTGTAGTCCATGTCGAGCGTGACACCGATGATCGGGTGGGTGGCCTTCCCCGTGTTGATCAACTCCTCGGCGACCCGCTTGCCCTGGTTGACGGGGATGGCGAAGCCGAGGCCAATGGAGCCGGACTGTCCGCTCGGGGCACCGTCACCGCCGTCGGCGGAGCGGATGGCGCTGTTGATGCCGATCACCCGGGCCCGGGAGTCCATCAACGGCCCCCCGGAGTTGCCGGGGTTGATCGGCGCGTCGGTCTGGAGGGCGTCGACGTAGGAGACGTCGCTGCCGTCGCCCTTCTCACCGCCCGCCGTGATGGGCCGTTCCGTGGCGCTGATGATGCCCGAGGTGACCGTGTTGGCCAGGTCGAAGGGCGCACCGATCGCGACGACGGGATCGCCGACGCGGACGTCGTCGGAGTTCCCGAGCGGCAGCGGCTTGAGCCCGGCGACCCCCGTCACCTTGACCACCGCGAGGTCGTACCCCGTGTCCCGTCCGACGATCTCGGCCTCGGCGACCTCACCGGTGCTGAAGGTCACCGTGATCTCCCCGGCGGCCCCCGCGGGTTCGACCACGTGGTTGTTGGTGAGGATGTGTCCGCGGCCGTCGAGCACGAAGCCGGTGCCCGTGCCCTGGTCGGCGCCGCCCCGCACGTGCAGGGTCACCACTCCGGGCAGGGAGCGCGCGGCGATCCCCGCGACGCTGTCGGGTGCCCGGTCCCGGGGCTCGGGGGCGGCTTGCGGCAGTTCGACCCGGGTGGTGCGCCTGGCCTCGAAGTACGCGCCCGTCACCCCGCCGACCGCGCCCGCGGCCAGGCCCAGGACGAGCGCCCCCACGAGCAGTCCGCGCCGTGCGGGCGCCCCCGTCCGGGGACCCGCCCCGCCGCGGGTGCCGTCGCCGACCGGCTGGAGCGGCGCCCCGGCCCACGGGTCGTACCGCGCCCAGGGCCCGCCCGCGCCCTCCTCGGGGCCCGGACCGCCCTGCGGCCGGGGGTGACCCGACGGCGGACCGTACGGGGCGGCTGCGCCGTGCGTCGGGGTTCCGTGGCCGGGCGTGCCGTGCGGGACGCCGCCCGGCGGCACGGGGCCAGGCGGCACGGCTCCGGCGGGTGGCTGGGTGCCGTGGGGTGCGGCTGCGGCGCCGGGCGGGGAGGTCCC
This sequence comes from Streptomyces sp. NPDC005955, assembly GCF_042871255.1. NCBI lineage: Bacteria > Bacillati > Actinomycetota > Actinomycetes > Kitasatosporales > Streptomycetaceae > Streptomyces > Streptomyces sp. NPDC005955. Next base: position 225,905 of record NZ_JBIAIF010000001.1, read on the forward strand.
GTACGACGGGGGGCCGGCTGCGGGGCCCTGGGCGGGGATCGTGGGCACGCCGTGCGCGGGGGTGGCCGCGGGGTGCTGGACGGGCGGTGCGGGCGCCCAGGGGCCCGGCTGGCCGTACGGCGGGGTGCCGTAGGGGTCCGGGGCGTGCAGGGGCACGGGACGCCGCTCGGCGGGCGGCTCGGGGGCCGCGGCGGGGGGCTGGGCGGCAGCGGTCTGCGCGGCCTGCCCCGTAGCGGTGTCGGGGAGCGCGACGGGGCGGGGCGACGGGGGTTTCGTCAGGTCGACGGGGTGGGCGTCGGGACGGGGCTCGGCGGCGCCGCCGCGGTCACCCGGTGCGTCCTCGGGCGGGGTTCCCGGAGCGGGCGCGGGCACGGGTGTCGCGGTCCCCTCGCCGGGGGCCGCGGGCGCCGGCCGACTCCACCACTTCGGCTTGCCCTCGTCCATCGTCTCCCCACACCCGCTGCGCGGTCGTCACCGCTCGTGAACCATCGACTGGACGGCCCGTCCCTGCGGAGCACGTCCCCGGGAATTCAATCAGGTCCGGGGGGCGGTCCTGAAGGGCCGCGGCCCCTCGGGACGCCCCTCGGACCTGGACCGGAGAGCGGACGTCAGCGGGTGGCCTCCGGTGCCTGGGCGTGGGCGGGCGCGGGGTGCGGCGAAGGAGCCGGGGCGTCGGTCCGGGGGGACCGGTGGCCGTCGGAGACCGGATCGCCGAACGCTCGGGTTGCGCCCTCGCCCGCACGCACCAACGGTGCCAGGGGCGCCAGCGGACGCGGGTCCGTGAGCGGCCCCGTGACGGGGGGCACCGGGTGCAGCAGCCCGGAGGTCACCGAGGCTCCGGCGAGCAGGGGTGCCGCCAGCGCCTGCACGGCCTCCATCGGCCGCAGGTGCGACCGGGGCGCCCCGGGGAGCAGCGGTGCCGCCGCGGGGGCGGGGGCCACGGGGCCGGCGAGCGCCCCGCCGGTGCGCTGGCCCAGCATGGGCGTGGCGGAGCGACGGCGTGGGGCGTCCCCGGCCGGAACGGCGTTGCCCTGGGTGCGCAGGGGGGTGACGTTGTTGCTGCTGGGGCCGCGGGCGTCACCGCCGTCGACAGGGGCGGTGATCGTGGTGACCCCGCCGAGGGCGATCGCGGCGAGGGAGACGGCTCCGGCCGCGGCGAAGGCGAAGCGGCGGCGGCCGCGGGCGGCGGACCGCTCGGTGTCCGGCCGGCCCACAGGGTGGATGCGGAACCCCGAACCGGAGGCGCCCGGGGCACCGGCGCCGGAGGGCGCCGGATGGCCGAGGGGGTCGCCGGGGGAGGTGGGGGTGAGCGTCGGGGCGAAGGCGAAGGGGTCGCCGCCGGACTCGAAGACCGGCAGTCCGCTGCCGGGACCGCCGGGGCCGCTCGGGCCGCCGGGCAGGCCACCGCCGGGCAGGCCCTGGAGCCGGGCGAGGAAGCTCTCGGACAGGGGCGGGGGCGCCGCCTGGGCGAAGGCCGTCTTCAGGCGGCGCTGGGCATCCGCCTCGGCCTTGCACCGGGGGCAGGTCGCGAGGTGGGCGAGCACGCGATCGCGTGCGTCATGGCTCAACTCGCCGTCGACGAAGGAGGCGAGCCGGTCCCCGAGGTGCTGCTCGACAGGTGTCGGACGGGATCCACTCACGCGGGCGCGCCTCCTCCTCCCAGCGCGGGGGCACCGGCGACCACGGGCGCGCGACGTTCGGCGCGGGCGTGCGGCGACCGGTGGTGGAGGGCCTTGCGCAGCTGGGAGCGACCCCGGTGGATCCGGCTGCGGACCGTACCGAGCTTGACGCCCAGGGTGGCGGCGATCTCCTCGTACGACAGGCCCTCGATGTCACAGAGGACCACGGCGGCCCGGAACTCCGGCGCGAGGGTGTCCAGCGCCTGCTGGACGTCGGCGTCGAAGTGGGTGTCGTTGAACACCTGCTGGGGTGAGGGCTCGCGGCTGGGCAGGCGTTCCGCGGCGTCGTCCCCGAGGGAGTCGAAGCGGATGCGCTGCCGGCGCCGCACCATGTCCAGGAAGAGATTGGTGGTGATGCGGTGGAGCCAGCCCTCGAAGGTGCCGGGCGAGTACGTGGACAGGGAGCGGAAGACGCGGACGAAGACCTCCTGGGTGAGGTCCTCGGCGTCGTGCTGGTTGCCCGTGAGTCGGTAGGCGAGACGGTAGACCCGGCCGCTGTGGGTGCTGACGATCTCCTCCCAGGTGGGCGGAGTCCACGTCTGCGCGTCCGCGTCGGCGGTGAAGGTCGCTGTCGGAGCGGAGTGGGCAACGCGGTCAGCGGTGTTGGTCACGGATTTCGGCTCACCCACCGAGCGGAGAAGGCGCCGCAGCACTCCTCCCCTATCCGCGGGCGCAGCCGCACCTCCCCTGTCGGCTCTGGTGGTGTCCAGTGGAGCCCCTACCATAGCCACCCCGCCCGTTAGCTCCGGATAAGCAATTTTACGTGAATTTGGTACGTGGTTCTGGTCATGCGTCAGGACTTGCCGCCCGCTCCCGTCCATTCGCCGCCCCCGTTGTCCGTGATTCCCGTCGCACCTCGTTCCCCACCCTCCTATAACGCCCGGTCCCATCTGCGGGTTCCCGGCGCCAGCGGATACAGTCACGGCCAGACATCCCAGGGGGACAGGAGAGGGTCATTACCGGCAACCGGCAGACGGGCTTGGCGTTCGCTGACGCCTTTGTCGCCGAGGAGGAGGCGCTGCACTGGGCCCGGGACCGGGCCCGTGAGGCCGCGCTGCGCCCGGTGTCGCCCGCGACCGGCGCCGCACTGCGGATGCTCGCCGCGACGGCGGGCGCCAAGGCGGTCGCCGAGATCGGCACCGGCACCGGGGTTTCCGGAATACATCTTCTGCACGGCATGCGACCGGACGGGGTACTCACGACCGTCGATCCGGAGCCGGAGCGCCAGCAGTTCGCCAAGCAGGCGTTCCGACTCGCGGGTTTCGCCACGAATAGGGCGCGGTTCATTCCGGGGCGGGCGCTGGACGTGCTGCCGCGGCTCGCGGACAGCGGATACGACCTCGTTTTCTGTGACGGGGACCGCCTGGAGTGCGTCGACTATCTCGCTGAATCGTTGCGGCTCCTGAGGCCGGGCGGTCTGGTCTGTTTCGAGGGCGTCTTCGCGGACGGGCGGACCGTGGACTCGGGGCCGCAGCCGATGGAGGTGCTGAAACTGCGCGAGCTGGTGCGCGGGGTGCGGGAGAACGCCGAGCTGGTGCCCTCGCTGCTGCCCGTCGGCGACGGGTTGCTGTGCGCGGTGAAGCGGTAGCCACCGCCGGAGCCCGGTACCCGGCGGGCGCCCCTCGGCGCCCCGGGCGCCGGCGCTCGACCGGCCCGCCCGCCCGCGGGCGTGGTGCAGGGCACGCGCGGGACGTGCGCACTCCGCCCATGCAGCTGCCCCGACACCGCGTACGATGCCGGGGCAGCTGGGAGAACGCAGAAGGTCGGGGCCCGCCGTCAGCCGACGACCTTCTTGAGGGCATCGCCGAGCGCGTCGGCCTCATCCGGGGTCAGCTCTACGACGAGCCGACCGCCGCCTTCGAGCGGAACGCGCATGACGATGCCCCGCCCCTCCTTGGTCACCTCGAGCGGGCCGTCGCCCGTCCGCGGCTTCATGGCCGCCATGCTCGTTCCCCTTCCTGAAACCAGCTCATCGTCAGCCGACGACGCTCCCTTTCACAGGGCCAGCGTCCGGCGTCGAACACATTGCTTCCCGGTCATTATCCCGCATGCCGGGACCTGATGACCAACATCGGTCTGCATCGCTTGGGCAACGTGCTCCCGCAAAACCACTCAATTCGCCGACCTGGCCGTGGTACTCCGGGTTCCCGAGGGGTTGGGGGGACCCGGAATTGTTTGATGCAGGTCACATGCGGATGCGCGGCGGCCTCCGTCATGCTGGGCTCGGACCGCGTTCCCCGGCGGTCCCGAGGTGCCCGTGCGCACCGGGATACCCCCGCCCGGAGAGGACCCCGCCATGGCCGACACCGTGCTCTACGAGGTGAGCGACGCCCTCGCGACGATCACGCTGAACCGTCCGGGGGCGATGAACGCCCTGGACACCGTGACCAAGGAGGCGCTGCGGGACGCCGTCGAGGAGGCCGCGGCCGACGCCGCGGTGCGTGCGGTGCTGCTGACCGGGGCCGGCGAGCGGGCGTTCTGCGTGGGGCAGGACCTCAAGGAGCACGTCGCGACGCTCGCGGCGGACGCCGGCCCGGACGCCGGAGAGGTCATGGGCACCGTCCGCGACCACTACAACCCGATCGTGCGGGCCCTGACCGGGATGGCGAAGCCCGTGGTGGCCGGGGTGAACGGCGTCGCCGCGGGCGCCGGCTTCGGCTTCGCCCTGGCGGCGGACGTGCGGGTGGTCGCCGACACCGCCTCGTTCACCACGGCGTTCGCCGGGGTCGCGCTGTCCGCGGACTCCGGGATCTCCTGGACGCTGCCCCGGGTGGTGGGCCCCGGGCGCGCCGCCGACCTGCTGTTCCTCCCCCGGTCGATCGAGGCGGCCGAGGCGTACGAGCTGGGCATCGCCAGCCGGGTGGTGCCGGCCGGCGAGCTGGCCGCCGAGGCCCGGCGGGTGGCCCGGGAGCTGGCACAGGGGCCCACCCTCGCCTACGCGGCGCTCAAGGAGTCGCTGGCCTTCGCCCAGGCGCACGACCTCCCCGCGACCCTGGAGCAGGAGGACCGGCTCCAGCGGCGGGCCGGGGCGTCCCGGGACCACCGGATCGCCGTGGACGCCTTCGTCCACAAGACCCGACCGCGGTTCCTCGGCCGCTGACCGCCCGGCGGGCCGCGGGAAGCCCCCTCCCGTCAGCGGCCGGAGGCGGCGGGCGTCCGGGCCCAGCAGGCGTCCAGGTGGTCGTTGACCAGGCCGCACGCCTGCATGAGGGCGTAGGCGGTGGTGGGTCCGACGAAGCGCAGCCCACGGGACTTGAGGGACTTCGCCAGTGCGGTGGACCCCTCGGTGACGGCCGGGACGTCGGCGAGGGTCCTGGGCGCCGGGCGGGTGGCGGGATCGGGGGCGTGGGACCAGATCAGCGCGTCGAGTTCACCCGCGGGCCAGTCGGCCAGGACGCGGGCGTTGGCGAGCGTCGCCGTCACCTTGGCGCGGTTGCGGATGATCCCCGGGTCGTCCAGCAGCCGTTCGACGTCGTGGTCCGTGAAGGCGGCGACCGCGGCGATCTCGAAGCCGGCGAAGGCCCGGCGGAAGCCCTCGCGGCGGCGCAGGATCGTGATCCACGACAGGCCCGACTGGAACGCCTCCAGGGACAGCCGCTCGAACAGCGCGTCGTCGCCGTGGACCGGGCGGCCCCACTCCTCGTCGTGGTAGGCGCGGTAGTCGTCGGCGGACAGGCCCCAGGGGCAGCGCAGGCGTCCGTCCGGTCCGGGCACCGCGTCGGTCGGCGGGACGGGCACGGCGTTCGCGTCCACGGCCCCGTCCGCGCGGGTCATGCGTGGTCCTCGGGGGGCGCGTCGGGGCCGGGCTCCTCGGTACGGGCCGGCACCGGTCCGGCCGTCGCCCCGGGGGCACCGGGAGCGTCGGGAGCCCCGGGAGCGTCGAAGCGGTGGGCGCGGGCACCGGCGAGGGCGGACTCCAGCTCTTCGATGCGGGCGTCCCGCTCGGACAGTTCGGCGCCGAGACGGCCGAGCGCCTCGTCCACCTCCACCATCCGGTAGCCGCGCAGCGCCAGCGGGAAGCGCAGCGCCTCCACGTCGGAGCGGCCCACCGGGCGGTCCGGGGGGAGCGGCTCGCTGTACTGCTCGGGCGGCGCCGCGGGCAGCGGTCCGCTCTCGCCACCGCCCACCACGGCGAGCGTCACCGCGCCGACCACGACCACGAGCGCGAGCAGCAGGAACAAGAACATGACCATCTCGACGGTCCCCAGGTCCGGTGGCCGGCCCGGGCGGGGGCCGGCACGAAAAGTGTCAGGCCCGATCGTGCCATGCGGCGCCGACGGTTAAGGTCGCAGGCGACCGATCAGTACCGCCCGGTACCGCGGGACCGCACGTTCGTCGGAGGGACACAGGGGATGCTCAGGCTGGGCAGGCGCGAGTTCGGGGCGCACGAACCGGTGGTCATGGCGATCGTCAACCGCACCCCGGACTCCTTCTACGACGGGGGTACGACGTTCCGGGACGAACCCGCGCTCGCGCGGGTGGAGCAGGCGGTCGCCGAGGGGGCCGCCATCATCGACGTCGGCGGGGTGAAGGCGGGCCCCGGCGCCGAGGTCACCGCCGAGGAGGAGGCCCGGCGCACGGTCGGCTTCGTCGCCGAGGTGCGACGGCGGTTCCCCGAGGTGGTCATCAGTGTGGACACCTGGCGGCACGAGGTCGGCGAGGCCGTATGCGAGGTGGGCGCGGACCTGCTGAACGACGCGTGGGGCGGGGTCGATCCGCGGCTCGCGGAGGTCGCCGCCCGGTACGGCGCGGGTCTGGTGTGCACCCACGCGGGCGGCGCCGAGCCCCGCACCCGGCCGCACCGGGTGGAGTACGCGGACGTGATGGCCGACGTCCTCGACGTGACGGTGGGGCTCGCGGAGCGGGCAGTGGCCCTCGGGGTGCCCAGGGAGTCGGTGCTCATCGATCCGGGGCACGACTTCGGGAAGAACACCCGCCACTCGTTGGAGGCGACCCGGCGGCTCGATGAGATGGTCGCCACGGGGTGGCCGGTGCTGGTGTCCCTGTCCAACAAGGACTTCGTCGGGGAGACGCTGGACCGCCCGGTGAAGGAGCGGCTCGTCGGGACCCTGGCGACGACCGCGGTGTCCGCGTGGCTCGGGGCCCAGGTGTACCGGGTGCACGAGGTGGCCGAGACCCGGCAGGTGCTCGACATGGTGGCGTCGATCGCGGGTCACCGTCCGCCGGCGGTCGCCCGGCGCGGACTCGCCTGACGCCCGCGGGCCCGACGGACGCCCACGGGCCCGGTGGACGCACCGCGCGCACCGGACCCCGGCGCGCGGCTAGCGGGCCACCTCCTTGGTGACCAGTTGCACCGCCTCCTCGACGCTGTCGGTCACGTGGAAGAGCGTCAGGTCCTTGTCGGCGGCCTTGCCGCTGGCGATCACCGTGTCGCGGAGCCAGTCCACCAGCCCGTTCCAGTACGCGGAGCCGAACAGCACGATCGGGAAGCGGGTGACCTTGCGGGTCTGGACGAGGGTCAGCGCCTCGAAGAGTTCGTCCAGGGTGCCGAACCCACCGGGCAGGACGACGAAGCCCTGCGCGTACTTCACGAACATCGTCTTGCGGACGAAGAAGTAGCGGAAGTTCACCCCGATGTCGACGTGCGGGTTGAGGCCCTGCTCGAAGGGCAGCTCGATGCCGAGGCCGACGGAGATGCCGCGGGCCTCGCGCGCGCCCTTGTTCGCCGCCTCCATCGCGCCCGGGCCGCCCCCGGTGATCACCGCGAACCCGGCGTCCACCAGGGCCTTGCCGATCTCCACCCCGGACTCGTACTCGGGGGTCCCGGGTCGGGTGCGGGCCGAACCGAAGACGCTGATGGCGCTGGGGAGTTCAGCGAGCGCCCCGAAGCCTTCCACGAACTCCGACTGGATGCGCATGACCCGCCAGGGGTCGGTGTGCACCCATCCGGAGTCCTCCTCGGTGTCCAGCAGCCGCTGGTCGGTGGTGCCGGGTTGGATCTGCCCCCGCCGTCGCACCACCGGGCCGACGACCTGCTCCTCCGGCGGACCCTGTGCGTCCGGAACGCCCATAGAACTCCCCTTCCACTGACGGTGTTGCCCCTTCAGCCTAGATCCACGGGGATGACGAACGGCGTAATTCAGGATGTCCGGGGTGCTGACACCGCCCCACGCCCGGGTCAGGAGGTGAGCCAGTGGCGCAACCGCTCCTCCGCGCCGAGGATCTGCCCGGTGTGCACCCGCTCGTCCCGCTTGTGCGCAAGCTGCGGATTGCCCGGCCCGTAGTTCACGGCGGGCACGCCCAGCGCACTGAACCGGGACACGTCCGTCCAGCCGAACTTGGGCCGCGGGGTGCCGCCCACCGCCTCGATGAAGGCGCGGGCCGCCGGGTGGGACAGCCCGGGCATCGCGGCCCCGCTGTGGTCGTCGACCACGAACTCGTCCACCCCGCAGTCGGCGAAGACCTCCCGCACGTGGGCCAACGCCTCCTCCTCGCTGCGGTCGGGGGCGTACCGGAAGTTCACGGTGACCGTGCACACGTCCGGGATGACGTTCCCGGCGACCCCGCCCTCGATGCGCACGGCGTTGAGGCCCTCGCGGTACTCCAGCCCGTCGATGACCGGGTAGCGCGGTTGGTAGGCGGCGAGCCGGGCGAGGATCGGGGCGGCGGCGTGGATGGCGTTGGAGCCCAGCCACGAGCGCGCGGAGTGGGCGCGTTCCCCGTGGGTGCGCAGCAGCACCCGCAAGGTGCCCTGGCAGCCGCCCTCGACCTGCTGGTCGGAGGGCTCCAGGAGCACGGCGAAGTCGGCCTCCAGCCACTCGGGGTGCGCCTCGGCGACGTGCCGCAGGCCGTTCAGCTCGGCGGCGACCTCTTCGTTGTCGTAGAAGACGAAGGTGAGGTCGCGGTTGGGTTCGGGGACCGTCCGGGCGATCCGCAGCTGTACGGCGACGCCCGACTTCATGTCACAGGTGCCGCAGCCCCACAGCACGCCGTCCGCGTCGAGCCGGGAGGGCACGTTGTCCGCGATGGGCACGGTGTCGATGTGCCCGGCGAGCACCACCCGCTCGGCGCGCCCCAGTTCGGTGCGGGCGATCACGTTGTTCCCGTACCGGTGGACCGTCAGGTGTCCCAGCGCGCGCAGGGCCTGCTCCACGGCGTCCGCCAGCGGCTTCTCGGTACCGCTCTCGGAGGGGAAGTCGACGAGCTGCGCGGTGAGCAGCGCGGCGTCCTGGTCGAGGTCCAGGGCGGCGTGCTCCCCGGGGCCCGGGCCGGGGTGCGCGGCGGCGGTCGACGGTACGGGGGCGGCGGGCGTGGTGCGGTCCATGGCCCCGACCCTAACTCCCTCCTTTCCCCCACCTCCGCGTCCCCGTTCCCGGCGCCGGGGGCACCGGTCGGGAGGCGGATCCGGGGCGCCCCGTCCCCTGGGGCACCGGCACTCCCTCCAGTACCGTGGGCCGCGTGTCCGATACCGCTGCCGCCGCCGAGTCCGCCGCTGCCGCCGGGCGCCGTCGCCGCGTGCGGCGCCGCCCTGTGCACCGCGCGGGCAGACGCGGGATCGCCCTGGCCGTGCTGCTCGCCGTGTCCGGCTACGTCGTGGTGCACCAGCTGAACGGCGCCCGGGGCGGTGCGCTGTGCACCGTGGTGTCGGGCAACGGCGACGGCGCCGCGTACCGGTTCTCGTCCGAGCAGGCCGTCAACGCGGCGACCGTCGCGGCCGTCGGCACCGCGCGCGGGATGCCGGAGCGGGCGGTGACGATCGCCCTGGCCACCGCGCTCCAGGAATCGGGGCTGCGCAACATCGACCACGGCGACCGGGACTCGATCGGCCTGTTCCAGCAGCGGCCGTCCCAGGGCTGGGGCACCGCGGAGCAGATCGGCGACCCGGTGTACTCGTCGGCGGAGTTCTACGAGCACCTGGAGCAGGTCACCGGGTACTCACGGCTGCCGCTGACGGTCGCCGCGCAGCGGGTGCAGCGCAGTGGCTATCCGCAGGCGTACGCCAAGCACGAGCCGGACGCCACCTTGTTGGCGGCGGCCCTCACGGGTCGGTCGGAGGCCACGCTGACCTGCGAGGACGGCGGGGTACGGGCGGCGGGCTCGGCGGCGGGCGTACGGGCCGCGCTGGTGCGGGACTTCGGCCAGGAGGTGCTGACGCCGGCGGGCGCCGAGGTGTCCCGCACTCCGGACGGCGAGGACGGCGGTACCGCGCCCGCCGCACCGGCACCGGCACCCGCACCGGGTGGGCGCGAGGTGCTGCTGCCGGTGCCCCGGGGGCCGGGCGGTGAGCCGGGGGACCGGCAGCGCGGCTGGGAGCTGGCGCACTGGGCGGTCGCCAACTCGGCGGCGCTCGGCATCGAGGAAGTGACGTACGCGGGCCTGCGGTGGACCCCGGGCACCGCGCCGGGGCAGTGGCCGGTCACCCGGGGGCCCAGCGGCAGCGGGGTGGACACCGCCGCCGAACGGGTCCGAATCGTCACCGGACAGTAGCGGCCGGGGGTCACCCGGGCGGGGGATTCCCGCCCGGCCGTACCGGAGCCCGGGGCAGCGGGGCGGGCGCGGTGCGCGGACCGCCCGCGAACGGTCCGGATCCCTTGGGGGCCGCGGGCTCCGAGCCGATCGAGGCACATCGGCGCGGGTGACCTTTGCCCGTTTTTGCGTCCAACGGATTATGCGATGCGTTGCCCAGTCTTTACCTCGGGGTGCCGCAACCTCCGGGGGCGTCCGTTCGGTAGTCACGGCGTCCGAGGGGCCCGCCGGGTCCACCGGACTTCGCTGAACCTCGTCTGAAGGAGCATCATGTCCCTCCCCCTGACCCGTCGGATCGCCCGCGCCGTACTGCTCGTGGCGGCGGGAGCGGTGCCCGTGGTGGGTGCGGCCGGCTCCGCGAGCGCCGCCGTGGACCTCCCGATGAACGCGCCGGTGGGCGCGCTCACCGCCCTGGACGGCGCGAACGTCGGCAACACCGTGGACGGCGCGACGACCAATGCGACCGGGGTCGCCGGGAACACCGGGGCCAAGGTCGTCAAGAAGGCGGTGCCCCAGGCCGGCAAGACCGTGGGCAAGGGCGCCAAGAAGGCCGCCCCCGCCGCGCAGAAGGCGGCCGGGAGCGTCAGCGGTGCGGGTGGCGTGCTCGGTGGGGTGACCGGGGCCGCCGGCAAGGGCGGGCTGCCCGGCGGCCTGCCCCTCGGCTGACGTTCACGGCGCGGGGCCCGGGAAGCGCATGCGGCTTCCCGGGCCCCTTCCCGTGTCCGGTTCCGTGGTGCCGCGCGGGCCCCGGGCGCGGCGGGTCAGGCCAGTCGGGCGACGGCCGCCGCGACCCGCTCGTCGGTCGCCGTCAGGGCGATCCGCACGTGCTGGGCGCCGGCCTCCCCGTAGAAGTCGCCGGGGGCCGCCAGGATGCCCAGGGAGGCCAGGTGGGCGACCGTGTCCCAGCAGGGTTCGCCGCGGGTGGCCCACAGGTACAGGCTCGCCTCGCTGTGGTCGATGCGGAAGCCGTGCGCTTCCAGGGCGGTCCTCAGCGCGGTCCGCCGGGCACGGTAGCGGGCGCGCTGCTCGGTGACGTGCGCGTCGTCCGAGAGGGCCGCGACGGCCGCGGCCTGGGTGGGCGCCGAGGTCATCATGCCGCCGTGCTTGCGGAGCTGGAGCAGCGGGCCGAGCACGGCCTCGTCACCGGCGATGAACGCGGCCCGGTAGCCGGCCAGGTTGGAGCGCTTCGACAGGGAGTGGACGGCGACCAGGCCCTGATGGGAGTCGCCGCACACGTCGGGGTGGAGCACCGAGACCGGCTCGGACTCCCAGCCGAGTTCGATGTAGCACTCGTCGGAGAACACCAGCACCCCATATGCACGGGCCCAGGCGACGATGTCGGCCAACTCGCCGCGGGACAGCACCCGGCCCGTCGGGTTGGACGGGGAGTTCAGCCAGAGCAGCTTGAGGTCGGTGGGGTCGAGGTCACGCGGATCGTCGTAGGTGACGGCTTCGGCGCGGGCCAGCCGGGCGCCGACCTCGTAGGTGGGGTACGCGAGCCGCGGGTGGGCGATCCGGTCGCCGGGGCCCAGGCCGAGCTGGGTGGGCAGCCAGGCGACGAGTTCCTTGGAGCCGACGACCGGCAGGACGCCCCGGTGGGTCATGCCCCGTGCGCCGAGCCGCCGCTCGCACCAGTGGGTGAGCGCGTCCCGCAGCTGCGGGGTGCCCCAGACGGTCGGGTAGCCCGGTGAGTCGGCCGCCGCGACCAGTGCCTTCTGGATCAGCTCCGGGACGGGGTCCACGGGGGTGCCGACGGAGAGGTCGACGATGCCGTCCGGATGGGCCGCCGCCGTGGCCTTGTAGGGCTCCAGCTTGTCCCACGGGAAGGTGGGGAGGCGGTCGGCGGGCGCTTCGGTCGCGGACACGGGATCAGTTCGCTTTCTGCGGTGCGGGCGGTGCGGTGCGAGCGGCCCGGGCCCCGGGCGGTACGTCCGCGGGTCACGAGCGGGTGTCACGGAACCCACGGGCCCGTGGACGCCTCAGCCCCGTACGGCGACGACCGTACGGGGCCGGGTGGCGCACGAGCCGGGGCCGCCTACTGGTTCTGCGGCGGGAGCGCGGCGACGAAGGGGTGGTCGCGCTCGATCAGGCCGAGCTTGCTGGCACCGCCGGGGGAACCCAACTCGTCGAAGAACTCGACGTTCGCCTTGTAGTAGTCCTTCCACTCCTCCGGGGTGTCGTCCTCGTAGAAGATCGCCTCGACCGGGCAGACCGGCTCACAGGCACCGCAGTCAACGCATTCGTCCGGGTGGATGTACAAGGACCGCGAGCCCTCGTAGATGCAGTCGACCGGGCATTCCTCGATGCACGCCTTGTCCTTGACGTCGACACAAGGCTGCGCGATGACGTATGTCACGCTGTCGTTCCTCCTCGATAGGGCGCTGGCGGGCCTGAAGTAGGCTCCGCCGCCTGGCGCGCGGGAGCGCGGCGTCGTCGATGCCCGCACCTAGTATCTCCGTTCTGGGGCATGATCCGAACAGGAGGGGTGGACAGAACCGTGGAATTCGGCGCGCGAGGTTTGCTTGAGATCCGAATTACCCCGGCTGACGTGGGCAAACGCGTCTCCGTTCGGCGGGTCCACCGCTCGCCCGGGGACAGCGCGGCGTTCACCGACACGGTCGGGCTTCTCACATCCTGGGACGAGGGCGTCCTGGTGGTGACCAGGCGCACCGGCGAGGCGGTGCGGATCGACGCCGCGACGTTGGTCGCGGGCAAGGTCGTGCCGGCCGCGCCGGCCCGCCGTCGGGGCCCGGCGGCGGACTACCCGGAGCTGGCCCGGGTCACCGCCCGCGCCTGGCAGCCGGTGGAGCACGAACGGCTGGGCGACTGGGAGCTGCGGGCCGCCGCGGGGTTCACCCGGCGGGCCAACTCGGTGCTGCCGCTGGGCGATCCGGGCGTGCCGCTGGACGAGGCCCTGGCCCTGGTGCGGACGTGGTACGAGGAGCGGGAGTTGCCCGCGTACCTCCAGACGGCCACCGGGGCGCGGGGGACCCAGGAGGAGCTGTGCGCGGAGCTGGAGGCACGGGGCTGGACGCGGGAGGTGTCCGCCGAGGTGCGGATCGCCCCGTTGACCCCGTTGGCCACCCCGGAGCGGGTGTCTGAGCCCCCCGCGGTCGTCCGGGTGGAGCGGGACTTCGACGCCGACTGGCTGCGCCGCTACCAGCGGTCCCGGGAGCCCGGGCCCGAGGTGCGCCGGGTCCTCGCGGCCGGGGCCCCCGGGACCACGGTGTGGTTCGCCTCGGTCGACGGGGAGCCGGGCGCGCCGCCGCTGGCGATCGGCCGGTGCGTGGTGGACGGCCGGTGGGCGGGGTTCATGGCCGTCGAGGTGGCGCCCGAGGCCCGGCGCGGGGGGCTCGGTACGGCGGTGATGGCCGCACTGGCCGGGCAGGCGCTCGCTCAGGGCGCGTCGGCCGCCTGGCTCCAGGTCGAGGCGGACAACGACCCCGCCCTCGCGATGTACGGGCGGGCGGGCTTCACCACCCATCACGCCTACCACCACTACCGGGCGCCCGGGCGCGGCTGAGACGGGGCGGACGGGCACGTGCGGGACACCTGGTGGCGACGGAGGTTCGCCGAAGAGGCGCGGGCGGAGCGCCCCGACCTGGCGGTGCTGTGCCTGTTGGTGGGCGCCGCGGCCGATCCGGCGTTCGCGGCGGGCGGGGAGGCCGGGCTCGACGCGGCGCAGACGGAGCTGGACCGGTTGGCCGGCGAGCTCCCGTACCGGCCCGGGGGTCCCCGTCAGTGGGCCGGTGCGGTCGCGGAACTGCTCGGGGAGCGGTACGGGTTCCGGGGCACTCCCCCGGACTACCGGAAGTTGGAGTCGTCCCTGTTGCACGCGGTGCTGGAGCGGCGCCGGGGGCTGCCGATCCTGTTGTCGGTGGTGTGGTTGGAGGTGGCCCGGCGGGCCGGTGCGCCGGTCTACGGGGTCGCGCTGCCGGGGCACTTCGTGGTGGGGTTCGGCCCGCCGGGCGAGCAGGTGCTCGCTGATCCGTTCGACGGTGGGCGGGTGCTGTCGGAGGGTGACGCGGACGCCCTGGCGGTCCGGGCCACCGGGGCGCCGCTCGATCCGGCCGTGCTGGGGCCCGCCGATCCGTTGGAGATCGTGGTGCGCGTCCTGAACAACGTCCGGGCGTGGGCGACGGCCCGCCCGGAGCGCTCCGACGTGGCGCTGTGGGCCGTGGAGTTGGCCTTGGCCCTGCCCTCGCACCCGGCGCGGCTGCGGTACGAGCGGGGCCAGCTGCTGGTGCAGCGGGGCGACTTCCTCGGCGGGGCCGCGGAGTTCGACGCGTACGCCGAGGTGGTGGGGGCGGTGGACGAACGGGCGGCCGAAGAGGTGCGGGCGCGGGCCCGGGCCGCGCGCTCCCGGCTCAACTGACCGCCGTCGGGGCCGTCAGGGTGCTGTCCCCTGCGGGTGCGTGGTCCGGTGCGGTGCGCTGTGGTTTTGCGCAGTTCCCCGCGCCCCTGACGGGACCCCTGCGTGGGGAGCGCCCCGACAGGGGCGCGGGGAACTGCGCGGGCAACCCCCACGCACCCGCACGGGACAACGCACCCCCGGGAGGCACCACCCACACCCCGCAGGGAACAGCGCACCCGCAGGTGGACGTACCGAAGGGGGCGCGGGGAACTGCGCGGGCAACCCCCACGCACCCGCACGGGACAGCGCACGCCCGGGAGGCACCACCCGCACCCCGCAGGGCACCGTGGACGTCAGGGTGCCGTCACGGCCCCGGAGGGCCGTGCAGGCGTCAGGACGCGTCCAGGGGGATGGCCACGGTGCGTTCGGCCTGGGTCTTGCCCTTGAGGGCCTGCTTGAGGGCCGAGGCGACGTCCTGCGGGGTCACCGCGGTCTTCTCGCCGGTGCCCCGGGTGACCAGGACCCCGTCGAAGGTGCTGCCGTACAGGCTCTGGAGCGCCGCCAGGTCGTAGGTGTCCACGAGCTTGCCGTTCACCGCCTTCACCCCGATGATCTGCGGCAACGACTTGTCCGGGCCGAAGGGGATCGAGGCGTTCGGGCCGGCGGTGATGGTGACGAGACCGGACATCGCGGGCTCGGCGAACTCCTTCATCATCCGGTCCACCTCGGCCTTGCTGATCGACGGCTCGCGGTCGGTGGCGGCGAGCTTGACGGGCGCGGACTTGCCCGTCTCGACCTGGACCCGGAACGCCTCCTCGATGGCCAGGAGAGAGCCCTTCACGTCGACGCCCTTGCCGGGCTTGCCGTAGGAGGCGACGGCCTTGCCGCCCTCGAAGCGGATCCCGCCGTCGCCCGCGCCGCTGCCGCCGCCGACCGCCCGTTCCAACTGGACCTGGAGCTTCTCGGTGTCGACCGGCATCGACGGGGAGACGACGCGCTCCTCGCCGAACAGGGAGGTGACCACGGAGACCGGGTGGTAGTCGCTGCCCGCGGCGGACGCCACGGTGGCATCGGTGTCGAAGGTCAGACCGGCCTGGTCGGGCCGCAGCGGCACCGTCTTGCCGTCGACGGAGAGCTGGAGCGGCTGGGTGATCCGCTTGCCGAGCGCGGCGTCCAGCTTCTTCACGGCCTCGTCGCGGGTGCCGCCGCCGATGTCGACGCCCAGCACGGTGGTGCCCTTGGGGACGTCCGAGTGGTTGAGCAGCAGTCCGGCGCCGTAGGTTCCCGAGCCGGCCAGCACGACGAGCACCGCGAGCAGGACGAGCTTGCTGCGGCCCTTCTTCTTGGCCGGCTTGCTCGACGCGGCCGACCCCGACGGCCCGGCCGGTGCGGTCGGCCCGGCCGGCTTGTCGGCGGCGGGCGGCGGGACCACCGGAGCGGGTGCGGGCGGCTGCGCGACGGGCCCGGCACCGGGGACCTCGCCCCCCGGGACGGGGTGGTTCACCGCGGGCTGCACCACGGGGATGCCGCTGGTGAGGGTGTGTCCCGAGACGTTGTCGCCGGGTCCGGCGGGCACGGCGCCGATGGGCCCCCCGGGTGCCAGGGGGCCGCCCGGGGGCGCCGGGGCGTGCTGCTGCGGCGTGAGGACGGCGGTGTCGTCGCTCATCCGCGGCGCCCCGACCCGCGGCATCTCACCGGTCGCCTCGGGCCCCTGGGGGACGCCGGGGGTGAAGTACGGGAGGTCGCCGTGGGTGTCCTGCGGGCCGCCGACGGGTAGCCCCCCGAGGGTGCCGCCGCCGGGAACCTGACCGTGGCCGTGGCCGTGGTCCGCCGGGGCCGGGGCGGCCGGCGAACCGGGGTGCATCGGGGTGCCGTTGGCGGGCGTGCCCGACGGGCCGCCGCGCGCGGGGCCCGACTTGCGGGGCGCGAACCACGCGCTCGGCTTCTCCGGATCGCCGTCGGCCCCCTGGCCGGGCGGCCGGGGAGCCTGCGCGGCTGGGCCGGCCGGGGCCGCGGCCTGGCCGGGCACCGCCGGCGGGTGGGTGGCCCCGGTGTCGGCGTCCCGGCCGGGCCCCGCATCGGACTCGGCGACCGGGGTGCGCATGACGACCGGTGGGATCGGGCGCGACCCGGGGATGTTGATGCGGACCCGGGTGGTCAGGGTCGTCTCCGTCTTGCGGTCCTCTGCGGAGGCGTCGGCACTCTGGCGCTCGTCCGGCCCGACACCCGGGGCGGCACCCGCGGGGGTGCCGTACGCCGGTGTCCCCGACGGGTATGCGGCTCCTCCGCGCCCGTGCGGCCCGGAGGACGAACTGTCAGTTTCACGACTCAAGGCAGGTTCTCCCGGTTGGCTCCACCGCCCGACTCGACCTCGCTAGGGGGTTTCCCCCGTCGCAGGCTGGGGTAGTTCGGCGGCGCGCACCACCATACTGGCCGCCGCCGGCAAGCGGACTGCGGCCGTGGGGAGAACCCTGCCGAACCAGCCCCGCCGTGCTCCGGCGAAGTGGTACGTCACTTGCCAAGTCGGGCGGGATCCGCGCCCGGTTGCACCACCCGGCCGAGGGTGGCACACATCACAGCGACGGCGATCCCGCCGAGCAGGTACGCGTACGAGCCGAAGCCCGTCGCGAACAGGAAGTCCCCCTCCGGGCGGCTGGAGGTGAGCAGGATGACGGCGACCAGCCAGCCCGCGGCGGGCGCCACCGCTCCGGCCCGGGTCCGGGTGGCGAACGCGCCGCCGAGGAACAGTCCGCCCGTCCCGGCGAGGGAGAGCAGCAACCCGCCGGGGAACCAGCCCCCTTGGAGCAGCGAGCCGGCCACGCCGATCACCAGGCCGAGGACGAACAGCAGGCCGTAGGCGGCGATCCGGCCCGCGGGCGGCGGCCCCTGGAGCAGGAAGCCGCCGGGTCCGGGGTCGGGTGCGGGGGCGCTCATCGGGCCGCCGCCCCTTCGTCGGCGGAGGACGCCGGGACGGAGCGGGGCGCGCCGATCGTGTCACCGGCGCCGGGTGCGGAGGCGCCGGGTGCGGAGGCGCCGGGTGCGGAGGCGTCCGCCACTCCGGCGAACAGGTCGGTCTCCGGGGTGCCGACCGCGGTGCCGCGGGCGAGTTCGTAGTACTCGACGGCGAACAGCGGCTGGGCCAGTTGGTTGGAGAGGGCGAACCAGGGTCCGGCGACCTCGACCTGGGTGACGTGGGCGCGCATCGCGGCAGCCTTCTCCTCGGCGTGCGCACTGCCGTCGACGACGGTGGTGACCCGGTCGTCGGCGACCACGCCGGGCACGTCGCCGACGGAGGCGGCGCGCGGGAACGGCAGGTCCGGCAGGGCCTCGTCGAGCCGGGCGAAGCCGTCCTCGACCACGGACCTGGGGACCCGGTTCCAGTAGATCTTGTCGATGGTGTGCGGCTCGCCGAGGTCGCGGCGGTACGCGCGCTCCGCCGCGAGGTCGGCCGCGCGGACGGCGACGCGGTGGGCCTTGATGTGGTCGGGGTGGCCGTAGCCGCCGTTCGGGTCGTAGGTGACCAGGACCTGGGGGCGGACCTCGCGGATGACGTCCACCAGGTGGGCGGCGGCCTCGTCCAGGTCGGCGCTCCAGAAGGAGCCTTCGCGACGGTTCTGTGGGAGGCCCGTCATGCCCGAGTCGCGGTACCGGCCGGGGCCGCCGAGGAACCGGTGATCGTGAACGCCCAACGCCTTCATGGCGGTCGCCAGCTCCCGCACGCGATGGGCGCCCAGGGCGTCCTCGCGGTCAGCGGTGAGCCGGGCCAGGTCGGGCGGGATGACCTCGCCCTCCTCGCCGAGGGTGCAGGTGACCAGGGTCACGCGGGCGCCTTCGGCCGCGTACTTGGCCATGGTCGCCCCGTTGGTGATCGACTCGTCGTCGGGGTGCGCGTGCACGAGCAGCAGGCGCCGGGCGGGCAGTTCCATCATGTGGACAGCCTACGAGGACGGGGCGCCCGTCGGCGGAAGAACCGAAGGGTTAGGGGATCTTGTCGCGATCCTTATGCGGGTCGCGACGGTGACGGGCCGCCCTGCCCGTCCCGCCCCACGGCGGCGGCGCGCGGGTCGCGCACCACCGCGTACTCCCCGGCGCGCGTGCCTCCAGGCCCGCGCGCACGGCACCGGGCGCCCCTCGGGGGGCGCATCACCACGGGTCGGGGTCAGAAGTCGATGTCGCCGATCATGCCCGCGACGTTCGAGGTGACCTCGGTGATCGTCGGGGCGATCGAAGAACTGGCGAGATAGAAGCCGAGCAGCATGCACACGACGGCGTGACCGCCCTTCAGTCCCGATTTCTTGATCAGGATGAAGACGATGATCGCCAGCAGCACCACCGCCGAAATCGAGAGTGCCACGGCGGTTCACCTCCCAAATGACCGTCACGGTTCGAACGTCTGACAGCGGGTTGATACCCACCTTGCGTCACGGATCATAACTATCCGCGTGATCGCATGGATCGCACAAGGTCGGCTCACGGCAGCACAGGGGGGCGCATGCGTCCTACGCTCGGAGGATGACTTCCGAGCCCCTGTCCTTCCCCCGTCAGTATGCCCGCACTCAGCGCTTCTCCCTTGGTGCACCAAGGACGTTCACCGTGGCTCCAGACGGGGAACGCGTCATTTTTCTGCGGTCGCGAAACGGTACTGATCGGGCGAATGCACTCTGGGTGCTCGACCTTCCGGAAGGCACCGAACGAGTGGTCGCCGACCCGGCCACCGTGCTCTCGGGGGCCCGGGAGCACCTGTCCGAGGCGGAACGGGCCCGCCGCGAACGCAGCCGGGAGTCCAGCGCGGGCATCGTGGACTACGCGACGGACGCCGCCGTGGAGTTGGCGGCTTTCACCCTCTCCGGACGACTGTTCGTGGGGGAACTCCGGGCCGGCACGGTACGCGAACTCCCCGTGCCCGGCCCCGTACTGGACCCGCGCCCCTCGCCGGACGGCCGGTACGTGGCCTACGTGTCGGCCGGCGCGCTGCGAGTGACACGTGCCGACGGCGCGGACCCGGGCGACGGAACGGCGAACGGGAGCACCTTGGTGGGGCCCGAGACGGACACCGTGACGTACGGGCTCGCGGAGTTCATCGCCGCCGAGGAGATGGGGCGCTCACGGGGCTTCTGGTGGGCGCCCGCATCGGACCGGCTGCTGGTGGCGCGGGCCGACGACGCACCGGTGCACCGGTGGTGGATCTCCGACCCGGCGCATCCCGAAGGGGCCCCGCAGCGGGTCCCCTACCCCCGCGCCGGGACGCCCAACGCCGAGGTGGGGCTGTGGGTCGTGGGCCTGGACGGGTCCCGGGTGGAGGTGGTGTGGGACCGGGAGCGCCACCCGTACCTGGCCCGGGTGCACTGGTCGGCCGCCGGAGCCCCCCTGCTGCTGGTCCAGACGCGCGACCAGCAGTCGCAGGCGTACCTGGCACTCGATCCGGACAACGGCAGCACGCGGATGGTGCACGCGGAGGACGGCGAACCTTGGCTGGAACTCTTCCCCGGAGCGCCCTGCTGGTCACCGGACGGACAGTTGGTGCGCCTCGTCGACGAGGGCGGCGCCCGGGTGCTCGCGGTGGGCGACAGGCCGCTCACCGGTCCGCAGTTGCATGTGCGAGCGATCCTGGACGTCTCGGACGACGACGTCCTGGTCGCGGCTTCGGCCGGGGCCGAGGCCGCCGCCCCGGAGACCGGCGAGGTGCACGTCTACCGCGTCAACGAGTGGGGCAACGAGCGGATCTCGCAGGAGGTCGGGGTGCACCGGGCGGTGCGGTCGGGGCCGGTGACCGTGCTGGTGTCGGCGGTACCGGACGCGCCGGGCGCCCGGGTGCGGGTGTTGCGGGACGGTGCTCCCGTGGCCGAGGTGGCGTCGTACGCGGAACGTCCGGTTCTCGCCCCGCGCGTGACGCTCACGGAGGGGGGCACGCGGCGCGTGCCGTGCGCCGTCCTGCTCCCGACCGATCCTTCTCCCCACCAGGGTCTACTGCCGGTCCTCCTCGATCCGTACGGCGGACCACACGGTCAAAGGGTCCAGGCGGCGCACAACGCGTACCTGACCTCGCAGTGGTTCGCCGACCAGGGGTTCGCGGTGGTCGTCGCGGACGGCCGCGGCACGCCCGGCCGCTCCCCCGCGTGGGAGAAGGCGGTCCACCAGGACCTGACGGTGACGCTCGACGACCAGATCGACGCACTGCACGGGCTCGCCGAGCGGTTCCCGCTGGACCTGTCCCGGGTGGCAATCCGGGGGTGGTCGTTCGGCGGGTACCTGGCCGCGCTCGCGGTGCTGCGGCGGCCCGACGTGTTCCACGCGGCGGTGGCGGGGGCGCCCGTCACGGACTGGCGGCTGTACGACACGCACTACACCGAACGCTACCTCGGTGATCCCGCGAAGAGCCCGGAAGCGTACGGGGCCAACTCCCTCGTCACCGACGACGGGCTGTCCGGTGCCGCGGAGCCGCACCGGCCGTTGATGCTCGTGCACGGATTCGCGGACGACAACGTGGTGGTGGGGCACACCCTGCGGCTGTCCTCGGCGCTGCTCGCCGCGGGGCGTCCGCACGAGGTGTTGCCGCTGACCGGGGTGACGCACCTGGCGGCGCAGGAGGAGGTGGCCGAGAACCTGCTGCTGCTTCAGGTCGACTTCCTGCGGCGGGCCCTCGGGCTGGGTGGGCGCTGACCCGTCGGGTGGCCGGCCGGGGCTACGCGGTGTGCCTCCGGCCGGCCTACGGCACCCGCACGGCCGTACGTCCACGAGCGTGCCGCGCACGTATATCGGGATCGTGGCGGGTGGGTTGCCGAGGTGTTAACGACCCTCCGTCGGCCCCGGGGGCTCGGGGGGCGCAGGTGGCTCCGGGGGTTCGGGGGGCGCGGGGGTTTCCGGGGGGACCACCTGTTTCTCCTCGGCGAAGTGGCAGGCGGAGGCGTGCGCGGCGGGCCCCTCGACGTACCGGAACTCGGCGGGCACCGCCAGCAACGGCACCTCCAGTGCGCACCTCTCCTGGGCCTTCCAGCAACGGGTGCGGAAGCGGCAGCCGGAGGGCGGGTTGGCCGGCGAGGGCACGTCCCCGGTGAGGATCACGCGTTCGCGGTGCTCGCGGGCCTCCGGGTCGGGGACGGGCACGGCGGACAGCAGCGCCTGCGTGTACGGGTGGGTGGGGTGTTCGTAGATCTCGGTGCCGGTGCCCAGCTCGACGATCTTGCCGAGGTACATCACGCCGACGCGGTCGGAGATGTGCCGGACGATCGACAGGTCGTGCGCGATGAAGATGTAGGACAGGTTGAACTCGTTCTGGAGCTTCTCCATCAGGTTGATGACCTGTGCCTGCACCGAGACGTCCAGCGCCGAGACGGGCTCGTCGGCGATGATGATCTCGGGGTTGAGGGCGAGGCCGCGGGCGATGCCGATGCGCTGGCGCTGACCGCCGGAGAACTGGTGCGGGTACCGGTTGATGTACTCCGGGTTGAGACCCACCACGTCCAGCAGGTCCTGCACCCGACGCCGACGGTCGCCCTTCGGCGCCACCTCGGGGTGGATGTCGAACGGCTCCCCGATGATGTCGCCCACCGTCATCCGCGGGTTCAACGAGGTGTACGGGTCCTGGAACACCATCTGGATGTTCCGCCGCACCGCCTTCAACGCCCGCCCGGACAGCTTGGTGATGTCCTGACCCTTGTACTTGATCACCCCGGCCGTGGGGCGTTCCAGGTGGACGAGGGTCTTGGCGACCGTGGACTTGCCGCAGCCGGACTCGCCCACGATGCCCAGCGTCTCGCCCTGGTACAGGTCGAAGTCGACCCCGTCCACGGCCTTCACCGCGCCGACCTGCTTCTTGAACAGGATGCCCTGGGTCAGCGGGAAGTGCTTGAACAGTCCGCGCACTTCCAGGATCGGCTCCCCCCGGGCCACGGGCGTCTCCAACGCGTCGACGCGCTCCTCGTCGGACGGGTCGGACGGGTCGGACGGGGTGGAGGGGGCGGGGACCGGGGCGTCAGCCATGGAGCGTCTCCCTCCAGAAGTGGCAGGCACTACGGCGCTCGTCGGACACCTCGGCCAGCGGTGGCACGTCGGTGCGGCACACGTCCTGGGCCATCGGACAGCGCGGATGGAAGGCGCAACCGGACGGGATGTGCGCGAGGTTCGGGGGCAAGCCCTTGATGGCGAAGAGCTCCCGGCCCTTCTGGTCCAGGCGCGGGATCGATTCGAGCAGTCCCTTGGTGTAGGGGTGGGCGGGGGCCTTGTAGATGTCGTGGACGGGGGCGGTCTCGACGATCCGGCCCGCGTACATCACCGCGATCTTGTCGGCGACGTCCGCGACCACGCCCAGGTCGTGCGTGATCAGGATCAGACCCATGTTGAACTCGCGCTGGAGGTCGGCCAGCAGCTCCATCACCTGGGCCTGCACCGTCACGTCCAGCGCCGTCGTCGGCTCGTCCGCGATGATCAGGTCCGGCTCCAGGGCCAACGCCATCGCGATCATGATCCGCTGACGCATGCCGCCCGAGAACTGGTGCGGGTACTGGGTCACGCGTTCCGCGGCGGCCGGGATGCGGACCCGGTCCATCAGTTCCACGGCCCGGGCTCGGGCGGCCTTGCGGGAGAGTCCCCGGTGCACGCGGTACATCTCGCCGAGCTGGTCGCCCACCGTCAGAACCGGGTTCAGCGAGGACAGCGCGTCCTGGAAGATCATGGCCATGTCGGCGCCG
Organism: Streptomyces sp. NPDC005955; assembly: GCF_042871255.1. Lineage (NCBI taxonomy): Bacteria > Bacillati > Actinomycetota > Actinomycetes > Kitasatosporales > Streptomycetaceae > Streptomyces > Streptomyces sp. NPDC005955. The sequence continues at coordinate 249,112 of NZ_JBIAIF010000001.1, forward strand.
CGGATCTTCCGCCGGGCGTCTTCCTTGAGCTTCAGCAGGTCCTGCCCCCGGAACAGGACCTCGCCGCCGGTGATCCGCCCGGGCGGGGTGTCGAGGATGCCCATGATCGCCTGGGCGGTCACCGACTTCCCGGAACCGGACTCGCCCAGCACGGCCAGCGTCTCACCCGCGTCGACGGTGTAGCTGACGCCGTTGACGGCGCGGGCGACTCCGTCCCTGGTCCGGAACTCCACCCGCAGATCGCGTACGTCGAGCAGCATCGCGGCGGCCTCCTCAGCGCAGCTTGGGGTCGAGGGCGTCGCGGACCGCGTCGCCGAGGGTGATGAACGCGAGCACGGTGACGGCCAGCGCCCCGGAGGGCCACAGCAGTGCGTGCGGGGCGTTGCGGACGTAGGGGGAGGCGGAGGAGATGTCGATGCCCCAGGAGACGGTGGGCGGTTTCAGTCCGACGCCGAGGTAGGACAGCGTGGCCTCCAGGGCGATGTACGTGCCCAGCGCGATGGTCGCGACGACGATGACCGGGGCGATGGCGTTGGGGGCGATGTGGCGCAGCAGCATGCGGGTGTTGGAGGCGCCGAGGGCGCGGGCGGCCTGGACGTAGTCGTTCTGTTTGGCGGTGATGACCGAGCCGCGGGCGATCCGGGAGATCTGCGGCCAGCCCAGCAGGATCATGAAGCCGATGACGGGCCAGACGGTGTTGCTGGTGACGACGGACAGCAGCACCAGACCGCCGAGGACGACGGGGATCGCGAAGAACACGTCGGTGAGCCGGGACAGCAGGGCGTCGGGTGTGCCGCCGAAGAAGCCGGCGAGGCCGCCGAGGGTGGAGCCGAGCAGGGCGACGCCGAGGGTGGCGCAGACGCCGACGGTGACGGAGGTGCGGGCGCCGTAGACGGTCCGGGTGTAGACGTCGCAGCCCTGGCCGTTGAAGCCGAAGGGGTGGCCGGGCGAGGAGCCCTTCTGCGCGTCGGCCAGATTGCAGTTGAGGGGGTTGCCGGAGGCGATGGCGCCGGGCCACAGGGAGATGAAGACGAGGAAGAGGATGAACAGTGCGGAGAGCAGGAAGACCGGGTTGCGCCGGAGGTCGTGCCAGGCGTCGGACCACAGGGAGCGGGGTTTGGCGGCGGGTCCGGTGCCGAGGGGCCCGCCCGGGGTGCGCTCCAGCGTCTCGCCCTCCGCGGTGGCGAGGTCCATCGCCCCGCCCGCGCCGGTCGAGGCGATCGCGCCGTCGTCGGGCAGTTGCTCAGGCATAGCGGATCCTCGGGTCGAGTACGGCGTAGAGCAGGTCCACGACCAGGTTGGCCACCAGGAAGACGAGGACGAGGACGGTCACGAAGCCGACGACGGTCTGGGTGCTCTGGCGGAGGATGCCCTGGTAGAGCTGGTAGCCCACGCCGTGGATGTTGAAGATGCGCTCGGTGACGATGGCGCCGCCCATGAGGGCCCCGATGTCGGTGCCGATGAAGGTGACCACCGGGATGAGCGAGTTGCGCAGCAGGTGTCGGGTGACCACCCGGTGCCGGGGCAGTCCCTTGGCGACGGCGGTGCGGACGTAGTCGGCGCGGCGGTTCTCCGCGATGGTGGTCCGGGTCAGTCGGGTGACGTACGCGAGGGACACCGAGGCGAGGACCAGGCCAGGGACGATCAGCTCGTCGAAGGGTGCCTCGGGGGAGACCGAGGGGCGGATCCAGCCCCACTCGACCCCGAGGAGCAGTTGGAGCAGCAGGCCCGTGACGAAGGTGGGGACGGAGATCACGATCAGGGTGAGCACCAGGATCCCGGTGTCGAAGGGGCGGCCCCGCTGGAGCCCGGTGAGCACCCCGAGGGTGATGCCGATGACGATCTCGAAGAGGATCGCGACGATCGTCAGCCGGATGGTCACCGGGAAGGCCGACGCCATGAGGTCGGTGACGGGCTGTCCGTTGAAGGCGGTGCCGAAGTCGCCGGTGAAGACGTTGCCCATGTAGGTGAGGTACTGCTGCACCACGGGCTTGTCGAGGCCGAACTCCTTCTTGAGCTGGGCGGCGGTCGCCGCATCGCAGGCGCGCTGTCCGCACAGGCCGGCGATGGGGTCGCCCATCACGTTGACCATCAGGAAGATCAGCAGGGTGGCGCCGATGAAGACGGGGATCATCTGCAGCAGACGCCGGATCACATAACGTCCCATGAACGGCTCCAGGGGTCGTGGTGTCCGGGGTGGGGTCCCGGCGCGCCGCGCGGGGCGGGCGGCGCCGGGACCGGTGGCCGGGCGCCGGCGTCAGCTGACCTCGATCTCGTTGTAGACGGGCACGCTGAACTGGTTCAGCTTCACCTGGGAGATCTGCTGGGAGTAGCCGGCGCTGCCGTTCTGGTACCAGAGCGGGATGGCGGCCATGTTGTCCCGGACGACCTCTTCGGCCTGTTGGAACAGGCCGACGGCCTTGGCCTGGTCGGTTTCGGCGTTGGCCTGGTCGACGAGCTTGTCGAAGTCCTTGTTGGACCACTTGCCGTCGTTGGAGGAGGCGTTGGTGTAGTACAGCGGCTGGAGGAAGTTCTGGATGAGCGGGTAGTCCATCTGCCAGCCGGCCCGGAAGGGTCCGGACATCTTCCGGTCGGTGATCTGGTTGCGGAAGTCGGCGAAGGTCCCGATCGGGTTGCCGACGCAGGCCGTGTCGTTGCCGAGTGCGTTGTTGATGGAGTTGCACACGGCGTCCACCCACTCCTTGTGGGAGCCGGTGTCGGAGTTGTAGGAGATCTTCACCTGTCCGCCGGGGAGGCCGCCGCCCTCGTCGACGAGCTTCTTGGCCGCCGCCGGGTCGTAGTCGCAGGAGTCGCCGCAGAGCCCGTCCTGGAAGCCGCCGTCCTCGCCGAGCACGGGGGAGGTCCAGTCGGTGGCGGGGGTACGGGTCTTGTGGAAGATCGTTTCGGTGATCTGCTTCCGGTCGATGGCCCGGGACAGGCCCTGCCGGACCTTCAGGACCTTCGAGTCGGACCACGCCGGGTCGTAGAAGGGGAACGCCAGGGTCTGGATGATCCCGGCCGGGGTGTTGATGTACCGGTCGCCGAGGTCGGCGCCGACGTTGCCCAACTGGGCTGCCGGGATGTCGTCCACCAGGTCGAGGTTCCCCGCGATCAGGTCGGTGTACGCGGTGTTGTTGTCGGTGTAGACCTTGAGGTCGATGCCGCCGTTCTTCGCCTTGTCGGAGCCCGGGTAGTCGGCCCAGGCCCGCAGGGACATCTGCGAACCGTTGGTGTAGGACTCGATGGCGTACGGGCCGTTGCCGACGGGCTTGCTGAGCCAGGCGGCGTGGTCGTCGAAGAACGCCCGGGGCAGGGGGGCGAAGGCGGCGTACCCGAGGGTGTCGGGGAACGTGGAGAACTTCTGGTTCAGCTTCACCGTGAACGTCTTGGGGTCGACGACCTTCAGCCCCGAGAGGGTGTCGGCGCTCTGCTCGCCGGAGTCCGGGTGGACCTTGTCGTAGCCCTCGATGTACCCGAAGAAGTAGGCGTTCTTCTGGTTGTTCTTCAGGCTCGCGCCGTAGTTCCAGGCGTCCACGAAGGACTGGGACGTGACGTCCTCGCCGTTGCTGAACTTCCAGCCGTCCTTGACGGTGATGGTGAAGTTCTGCGAGTCGGAGGTGTCGATCTTCTCGGCGAGCATGTCCTCGGCGGCACCCGTATCGGCGTTGTAGCGCTTGAGGCCGCGGAAGATCATGTCGAGGACCTTGCCGCCCTGCACCTCGTTGGTGTTGGCGGGCTCCAGCGGGTTCTGCGGGTCCCCCCAGGAGGAACTCACGACCCCGGAGCCACCGCCGCCGCCACCGCTGTCGCCGCCGCCCCCGCAGGCCGTCGCCGTCACCCCCAGGACGACGGCGGTCGCCGCCGCGACCCATGGGGCGCGCCTGACTCCACGCATGGAGTGCCTCCTCATCAGGTTCGCTCTTCACTTAGGCCCAAATATCACCTCACTCCTGACATTCCGCATATTCAGCCACCCGGGTGGGTGTACCTACCGGGTGGGACGGCTCGGCTCTGCTCACCGGCGTCCGCTGGAGCCCGCCCCCCGATGGGCCCCAGCGGCACGCGGCTGTCTCCCCGGCCTACCGAGCGGCCTGGACGCTCTCGGTGACTTCCAGGTCGTACGTGCCGAGGTCGACCAGGACGGTGACGTCCCGGCCCTTCGTGTCCCGGCCCTCGTACAGCGCCTGCGGCGACCGGTCCGGGCCGGTCACCTTGTCCTTGGTCGTCATTCCGCACGCGGCCAGCACCCGGCGCAGGTCCTTGTGGTCCTCCTGCGCGAGCCGCGGGTCACCGTAACGGGTCTTGCGCTCCACGGTGGCGGCGCCCTTGCCGTCGCTGTCCTTGCTGACGCTCACGAAATGGTGACGGGGGGGACCCGGCCGGGCCTTCGACGCGTCGCACTTCAGCGTGAGCCACAGGTCGGACATGCTGGTCAGGTTGGTCGGCGGCAGCAACACGCCGGGCGGCCGCACCTTCGAGGGCTTGGCCACGTCCACCTTCGGCTTGCCGGAGGACGCCGGGCGCTCGCTGGCCACCGGTACGGCCGCCGCCTGGACCTCCTGGACGTCCTCTCCCGGGGAGTAGTTCCAGCCGGCCAGGCCGACCACGACCGCCGCCAGCGCGCCGGTGGCCGTCAGCCGGCGGGTGCGGCGGCGGGCCGCCCGGGCCCGGAGCTGTTGCGCCGCGGGCATGCGCAGCACCGCGTCTTCCAACAGTTCTTCCACTCTGGTCATGTCGCGACCACCCCCGTAGCACTCCACTCATGTCGCATCTCTGTCTCCGCCTCCATCTCGCTCAGACGTTCGCCGAGGATCTTGCGGGCCCGGCTCAACCGGGTGCGCACCGCGCCGTTGGACGCCCCGGTCTCCTGCGCCACCTGCTCGATCGGGAGGTCCAAGAGGTGGTGGAGCACGACGACCTGTCGCTGCTGCGGGGTCAGCTGCCGCAGCGCGGTCATCAGGGCGACCCTGTCCTCGGTCGGTTCCGGGACGTCCCGCGGCGGACCGTGTCGGAAGTGGGCCAGTATGCGGCCGCGCTTGCGCCGCCAGGTACTGATCGCCAGACGCAACGCGACCCGGCGCACCCACGGCAGGGGGTCGCCCTCGGCGAGCAGCTTCGGCCAGCGCTGCCACGCCCTGACGTACGCCTCCTGCACCGCGTCCTCCGCCTCCGCCACGTCACCCGTCACCGCGTACACCGTGGCGACCAGGCGCTTCACCGTGGCGGCGTAGAACACGTCGAAGTCGTCCGACACCGCTGAGGTCGTCGCCATCGTCACCCCCGTCCCTCTCCGTGGCCGGCCGTTCCCGCCGTCCTGCCTTAAGCACGCCCGGGGACCGCCGGACGTTACGCACGACTTGGCACGAACCCGCACCAGCACCAGGGAACGACACGGGGGAACGCCGAAGCCCCCCGCTGTGGTCAGCGGGGGGCTTCGGCAAGGATGCGGCCACCGTCCGGGGACGGTGGCCGTCCACCCGGGCTAGCCGGCGTGGACCACGTCCTTCTCCTCCGCGAAGTGGCACGCGGACTCGTGCGCGGCGAGGCTGTCCGTGCCCCGGAGCCGCTCGGGGATCGCCAGCAGGGGCACCTCCTCGGCACAACGGTCCTCGGCCTTCCAGCAACGGGTGCGGAAGCGGCAGCCGGAGGGCGGGTTCGCCGGCGAGGGCACGTCCCCGGTGAGGATGATCCGGTCCCGGTTCTGCCGGGCCTCCGGATCGGGCACCGGCACGGCCGACAGCAGCGCCTGCGTGTACGGGTGGGTCGGGTGCTCGTAGATCTCGGTGTCGGTACCGATCTCCGCGATCTTGCCGAGGTACATCACACCGACGCGGTCGGAGATGTGCCGGACGATCGACAGGTCGTGCGCGATGAAGATGTAGGACAGGTTGAACTCGTCCTGGAGCTTCTCCATCAGGTTGATGACCTGCGCCTGCACCGACACGTCCAGCGCCGAGACGGGCTCGTCGCAGATGATGATCTCCGGGTTCAGCGCGAGGCCGCGGGCGATGCCGATGCGCTGGCGCTGACCGCCGGAGAACTGGTGCGGGTACCGGTTGATGTACTCCGGGTTGAGACCCACCACGTCCAGCAGGTCCTGCACCCGACGCCGACGGTCGCCCTTCGGCGCCACCTCGGGGTGGATGTCGAACGGCTCCCCGATGATGTCGCCCACCGTCATCCGCGGGTTCAACGAGGTGTACGGGTCCTGGAACACCATCTGGATGTTCCGCCGCACCGCCTTCAACGCCCGCCCGGACAGCTTGGTGATGTCCTGACCCTTGTAGAAGACCTCGCCCGCGGTGGCCCGCTCCAGACTCATCAGGAGCTTCGCCACGGTGGACTTGCCGCAGCCGGACTCGCCCACGATGCCCAGCGTCTCGCCCTGGTACAGGTCGAAGTCGACCCCGTCCACGGCCTTCACCGCGCCAACCTGCTTCTTGAACAGGATGCCCTGGGTCAGCGGGAAGTGCTTCTTCAGTCCGCGGACCTGGAGGATCGGCTCACCGCGCTCGACCGGGGCCTCGACGGCGGCGACCGCCTCGGCCTCGGACCGGGCGTCGACCACCTCGACGTCGGAGACGTTGGGCATGGCGGCGTCCTGCGGCTCGCCGGACTTCGAGAGCTTCGGGGAGTCAGCCATGGATCGTCTCCTTCCAGAAGTGACAGGCGCTGCGACGGCCGGGCAGCTCGCCGCCCTCGCGCTCCGTCACCGCGTGCAGCACGGGGATGTCCGTCCGGCAGACGTCCTGCACCGCGGTGCACCGCGGGTTGAACGCACAGCCGCTCGGCACGTGCAGCAGGTTGGGCGGCAGGCCCTTGATCGCGAAGAGCTCCTGGCCCTTCTGGTCCAGGCGCGGGATCGAGTCCAGCAGTCCCTTGGTGTACGGGTGCGCGGGGCGCTTGTACAACTCGTGGACGGGGGCGGTCTCGACGATCCGGCCGGCGTACATCACCGCGATCTTGTCGGCGACGTCCGCGACCACGCCCAGGTCGTGCGTGATCAGGATCAGACCCATGTTGTACTCGCGCTGCAACTCCGCGAGCAGGTCCATCACCTGGGCCTGCACCGTCACGTCCAGCGCCGTCGTCGGCTCGTCCGCGATGATCAGGTCCGGCTCCAGGGCCAACGCCATCGCGATCATGATCCGCTGACGCATGCCGCCCGAGAACTGGTGCGGGTAGTCGCTCACCCGGGACGAGGCGGCGGGGATCTTCACCCGGTCCATCAGTTCGATGGACTTGGCCTTGGCCTCCTTCTTGGAGGCTCCCTGGTGCACGCGGAACATCTCGCCGAGCTGGTAGCCGACGGACAGGACCGGGTTCAGCGAGGACAGCGCGTCCTGGAAGATCATGGCGATCTTCCGGCCGCGGATCTTCCGGCGTTCCTCGGCGGACATGGCGAGCATGTCCTGTCCGCGGAAGCGGATCTCGCCCTGCGGGATCTTCGCCGGGGGCATGTCGAGGATGCCCATGATCGCCTGGGCGGTCACCGACTTCCCGGAACCGGACTCGCCCAGCACGGCCAGCGTCTCACCCGCGTCGACGGTGTAGTTGACGCCGTTGACGGCCTTGACCACGCCGTCACGCGTGTGGAACTCGACGTGCAGGTCCCGCACGTCCAGCAGTGGCCCGCCCTGTTCGGCGGAGTCCCGGGGGCCCGGGACCGGTGCGGTCTTCTCGATGGTGGTCACGTACGCCTCCCTCAGCGTGTCTTCGGGTCGAGGGCGTTGCGGACGGCCTCACCGAGCATGATGAACGACAGCACCGTCAGGCTGAGCATGATCGACGGGAACAGCATGATGTACTGCGCCACGCGGATCTGGCTGCCGCCCGTGGAGATGTCATTGCCCCAGGAGACGCCGTCCAGGCCGAGGCCCAGGTACGACAGCGTCGCCTCCGCCGAGATGTACACACCCAGCGAGATGGTCGCCACGACGATGACCGGGGCGATGGCGTTGGGCAGGATGTGGCGGAAGAGGATCCGCCGGGTGCCCGCGCCGAGCGCCTTGGCCGCCTGGACGTAGTCGGCCTGCTTGATGGTGATCACCGAACCGCGCATCACGCGCGCGGTCTGGGTCCACCCCAGGAACGCCAGGGCGCCGATGACGATCGGGACCGTGCGGTCCGTGAACGAGTTCAGGACGACCATCGCGCCGAGCAGGAACGGGATGCCGAAGAAGACGTCCGTCAGACGCGACAGGATCGAGTCGATGACCCCGCCGAAGTAACCCGCGAGCATGCCCACGAGGCCGCCGAAGAGGGTCACCACCGTGGCGGTGCCGAGTCCGACGAGCACCGAGGCACGGGTGCCGTGGATCATCCGGGCATAGACGCTGCGGCCCTGAGCGTCATAACCCAGCCACTCCGGCGAGAAGACCTTGCTCAGCTGGGGCTTCTGGAGGAAGTGGTTCTGCAGATCGCCCAGCGTGGGGTTGGCACTGGTGAACCAGCCCGGGAACGCGGTGATCGTCAGCAGGATCAGGATCATCACCGAGGAGACGATGAAGATCGGACGGCGGCGCAGGTCCTGCCAGGCGTCGCCCCACAGGCTGCGCGCCTTCTCCGCCTTCGCCTTGGGCTCCGGAGCCGGGTCCACCGCGGGCACGGCGTCCTGGACGGCGGCGTCGGCCGCGGTCTTGGTCAGATCAGGCATAGCGAATCCTCGGGTCCAGGACCGCGTAGAGCAGGTCGACGATCAGGCTGGCGGCGAGGTAGACGAGGACCAGGACGGTCACCAGACCGACCAGGGTCGTGCCCTCGCGGCGCTGGATCGACTCGAAGATCGTGCCGCCCACGCCCTGGATGTTGAAGAGGCCCTCGGTGACGACCGCGCCGCCCATCAGGGCGCCGATGTCGGTGCCGAGGAAGGTGACCACGGGGATCAGCGAGTTGCGCATCAGGTGCACGCCGACGACCCGCCGCTTGGGCAGGCCCTTGGCGACGGCGGTGCGGATGTAGTCCGCGCGCAGGTTCTCCGCGATCGACGTACGGGTGAGCCGTCCCACGTAGGCGAGGGACATCGCGGCCAGCACGATCGCCGGCATCAACAGCTCGTTGAGGTTCGTGGAGTCCGTGACGTTGGGCTCTAGCCAGCCCAGCTCGAACGCGAACACCGTCTTGAAGATGAAGCCGAGCACGAACACCGGAACGGAGATCAGCAGCATCGTGAACAGCAGGATCACGGTGTCGGTGAGCTTGCCGGCCTTCATGCCGGCGGCGATGCCGAGGCCGATGCCGACGATGACCTCGATGACGAACGCGACGGCGGCCAACCTGACCGTCACCGGGAACGCCTCGCCCAGGACGTCGGTGACCGGTCGGCCACTGGCGATCTGCGTGCCGAAGTCACCGTGAAGGATCATGTCCTTCATGTAGTTGAAGTACTGGACCATGATCGGCTGGTCCAGACCGTACTCACGTCTCAGCGCGGCGATCGTCGCCTCGCTGCCGCCCTTGTCGCCGAACAGCCCGCGCACGGGGTCACCGGGCAGGGCGTAGACCATGAGGAAGATCAGCAGGGTCGTCCCGATGAAAACCGGGATCATCTGGAGCAGTCGTCGTGCGACATATCGCCCCATCGTGCCTCCATGTCAGTCACAGCGGCAGCCCTACGGGCCCCGCCCCCGCGAACCTGCTGGAGTTCGCGGGAGAAGGGCCCCCCGGCCGCGCGTCCGTCCCCGGCGGGGCCGGCCCTTGGCGGGCCGGCCCCGGGGGTCACGGGCTGTTTGCGGTTACTTCGTCACCTGGACGTCCGTCAGAACGGGGTCGCCCTTCTGGTTGTACTTGACGTTGTTGACGTTCTCCGAGTAACCAGCGTTGACCTTGTAGTACCAGAGCGGGATGCTCGGCATGTACTCCGGGAGCTTCTTCTCGATCTCCTGGTACAGCTTCGTGGACTCCTCCAGCGTCTTGGCGCTGTCGGCTTCCTTGATGAGCTTGTCGATCTCCTTGTTGGAGAAGCCGCTCTGGTTGCCGTCCGCACCCGTGGAGTAGAGGTCACGGATGAAGTTGGAGTTCATCGGGAAGTCGAGGTTCCAGCCACTGCGGTACAGGGACTTGACCTGCTCCTCGGCGCGCGCCTGGAGGTCGGCCTGGAAGTCGGGCTTGGAGTCCCCGGTGCAGGCGACGCCCGTCGCCTTGGTGATCGAGCCGCAGACGGCCTCGACCCACTCCTTGTGACCGCCGTCCGCGTTGAACTGGATGGAGATCTTGTTGCCCGGGACGCCGCCGCCCTCTTCGATGAGGGCCTTGGCCCGCTTCGGGTCGAAGGTCGTGACCTCGCCGGCGGCCTTCTCCTGGAAGCCGAGCACGCCCTGGGCGACCCAGCCGGTGGCCGGCTCACGGGTCTGCTGGAGCACCGTCTTGGTGATCGTCTCGCGGTCGATCGCCATCGACAGGCCCTTGATGACCTTGGGGTCGATGTCCTTGAACTGCTTGGTGTAGAACGCCGGGGCGATCGTCTGGATGGCGGAGTTCGCCGAGTCGACCGCGCGGTCACCGAGGTCCTGCTTGTAGACCGGCAGGTCCTTCGGGGCGATCTGACGCAGGACGTCGACGTTGCCCGACTTCAGGTCCTCGTAGGCCGTTTCCAGGTTGGTGTAGTTCTTGAAGATCACACCACCGTTCTTGGCCTTGTCCGGACCCTGGTACGCGTCGTTGCGGGCGACCTCGATCTGCTTCTTGTGCTGCCAGCTGACGAACTTGTACGGGCCGTTGCCGACCGGCTTCTGGCCCGCGGCGGCCGGGTCCGCGTAGAAGGACTCGGGGAGCGGCGAGAAGACCTCGTAGCCCAGCTTGTACACGTAGTACGGGAGCGGGGTGGAGAGCTCGATGGTGAAGGAGGTCTCGTCGACGACCTTCAGGCCGGACAGCTCGGTCGCCTTCGAGGCGGAGACCTTGTCGTAGCCCTTGATGTCCGAGAACCAAGCGTTGTTCTTCTGCTTGTTCTTCGGGTTCGCGGCCCAGTTCCACGCCTTGACGTAGGACTCGGCGGTGACCGCGGTGCCGTCGTGGAACTTCCAGCCCGGCTTGAGCTTGACCGTGTAGGTCGTGTTGTCCTTGGTCTCCACCGACTCGGCGTTGACCATCTCGATGGTGCCCTTGCTGTCGTAGCCCACGAGCTGCGAGAACAGGGCCCTGGTCACCAGGCTGCCGTTGGACTCCATGGTGTTGGCCGGCTGGAGCGGGTTCTCCGGCTCGCCGAGTTCCACGGAGAACTTGGCGTTCGGGTTGACGGCGCCCTTGTTACCGCCGTCCCCCTTGCCGCCGTCGCTCTCGCCGCCGCCACAGGCGGTAGCACCCAGCGCCACAACCGCTGCTATGGCGACCCACTTGGCGCTCTTGGCACCGCGCATGGGTTTCCTCCTCATGAGTCCACTTGTTCACTGCGAAAGGGGGCACGCGCGACCACGCCGACACCCCTGACGGCGAAGATCGAGTGCCCCAGTGTGCTCGTGAGTCGGCGCTCCCCACAGCGCATGACCCATTGACCCGAGCTCTACGCGGTCAACTATTAGCCATGGGGTCCGGCCCGACCACACCCTTTTGGTCTCGGTTAGATCACACCTGTCATCTACTTCTCCCAAAATCCGGACAAACCGATCCGATATAGATGGTCGCGAAACGGACGTGTTACATATCTATCGGTCAACACTGTCCGCATTTCGGACAACTTCGGGAGGAAAGCCAGTTGCACAGGTGAGCCTGAGGTGAGATAAGCAACACTCGCCCGTGGTCGGGCGGAGCGGCTCGCAGGCAGAGGTGGGGTCCCCGCGCGTAGAACGGTACCCCGGTGGCATCGCGCTCACACTCCCGGACCCACCCCGTACGGGGGATTCGATCGCACACGGGAACAACTCCGCACCGCCGCAACCGCGTTGGGTGACCGTGTGCTGACCCGCCGTTCAGTCGAGAGTTCGATCACGTTCCGTAGTGCACCATGCACCTGACATGCCGGTGGCGGGCGGTGGAACGCCGAAGGCCCCCCGTGGACGCGGGGGGCCTTCGGACGGTGCGGGAAGGGGCCGCGGATCAGCCGTGCTTGGCCCGGCTGGCCGCACGGGCCCGCTCACGGGCGTCCAGGTTCACCTTGCGGATGCGCACCGCCTCGGGGGTCACCTCGACGCACTCGTCGTCGCGGCAGAACTCCAGCGACTGCTCCAGCGAGAGCTTGCGCGGCGGGATGATCGACTCCGACACGTCGGCCGTGGACGACCGCATGTTGGTGAGCTTCTTCTCCTTGGTGATGTTGACGTCCATGTCGTCGGCGCGGGAGTTCTCGCCGACGATCATGCCCTCGTACACCTCGGTGCCCGGCTCGATGAACAGGACGCCGCGCTCCTGGAGGTTGGTCATCGCGAAGGCGGTGACCGCACCGGAGCGGTCGGCGACCAGCGAGCCGTTGTTGCGGGTCTTCAGCTCGCCGAACCACGGCTCGTGGCCCTCGTGGATGGAGTGGGCGATGCCGGTGCCGCGGGTGTTGGTCAGGAACTCGGTACGGAACCCGATCAGACCGCGGGACGGGACGATGAACTCCATGCGGACCCAGCCGGAGCCGTGGTTCGACATGTTGTCCATCCGGCCCTTGCGGGTGCCCATGAGCTGCGTGACCGCACCCATGTGCTCCTCGGGCACGTCGATCGTGATGCGCTCGATCGGCTCGTGGACCTTGCCGTCGACGTCCTTGGTGACGACCTGCGGCTTGCCGATCGTCAGCTCGAAGCCCTCCCGGCGCATGGTCTCCACCAGGATCGCCAGCGCCAGCTCGCCGCGGCCCTGCACCTCCCAGGCGTCCGGGCGCTCGGTCGGCAGCACGCGCAGGCTGACGTTACCGACCAGCTCGCGCTCCAGGCGGTCCTTGACCAGCCGGGCGGTGACCTTGCGGTCCTTGACCACGGAGGTGGAGGCGCCCTTGCCGGTCGCGCCCCGGCCCACCAGCGGCGAGGTGTTCGTGCCGATGGTCATCGAGATGGCCGGCTCGTCCACCGTGATCAGCGGGAGCGCCACCGGGTTCTCCGGGTCGGCGAGGGTCTCGCCGATCATGATGTCCGGGATGCCCGCGACCGCGCAGATGTCGCCGGGACCCGCCACCTCGGCGGGCTTGCGGGTCAGCGCCTCGGTCATCAGCAGCTCGCTGATGCGGACGTTGGACACCGAACCGTCGCGCTTGATCCACGCGACCGTCTGGCCCTTGCGCAGTTCGCCCTGCTCGACGCGGAGCAGCGCGATGCGGCCGAGGAAGTTGTCGGCGTCCAGGTTGGTGACGTGGGCCTGGAGCGGGCCGTCCTCCTCGTACGAGGGGGCCGGGATGGTGTCCAGGATCGCCGAGAAGAACGGCTCCAGGCTGTCGCTGTCCGTCGGGACCGTGCCGTTCTCCGGCTTGGTCAGCGAGGCGATGCCGTCCCGCGCGCAGGCGTAGACGATCGGGAACTCGATCTGCTCCTCGTCCGCGTCGAGGTCCAGGAAGAGGTCGTACGTCTCGTTGACGACCTCGTCGATCCGGGAGTCCGGGCGGTCGGTCTTGTTGATGCAGAGGATCACCGGCAGCCGGGCGCTCAGTGCCTTGCGCAGCACGAAGCGGGTCTGCGGGAGGGGACCCTCGGACGCGTCGACCAGGAGGACGACGCCGTCGACCATGGAGAGGCCGCGCTCGACCTCACCGCCGAAGTCGGCGTGGCCGGGGGTGTCGATGATGTTGATCGTGATCGGCTCGCCGCCGTCCTTGGGGTGGTACTTCACCGCCGTGTTCTTGGCGAGGATCGTGATGCCCTTCTCACGCTCCAGGTCGTTCGAGTCCATGACCCGGTCGTCGACCTGCTGGTGGGCCGCGAAGGCGCCCGCCTGCTTGAGCATGGCGTCGACAAGGGTGGTCTTGCCGTGGTCGACGTGGGCGACGATGGCGACGTTGCGGATGTCGTGACGTGTTGCGGTCACAGCCATAGTGCGGCGCTTCTCCCAGGGTGAGTGGACGGCTACTCGTACGACTTGCTGTACGACGCCTGCCGGGCTGGACACGCCACGGCCTCACCCCATCGTACGTGGCCCCGCGGGGGGTGGCCGCCGCGGTGCGTGGGGGACGGGGCCACCCACCCCGCGGGGCGGGGAGGCGGATCTGGGGGTAATCCGCTGGTCCGGGGGCGATTCCGGGAGCATTCCGGGGCCAATGGGTGGTCCGACAGTGCAGTGCTGGTGCGCGGGGCGGCAAGAGATTTGAGGATCATCTGAGGATTCCGGTGCGGTCGCCCCGGGCCCGGGGCGGGTCCGGGACGGGTGCGGGCCGGTGCGGGTAGTCCCCCCCGGCCCGGTGCCGAGGGGACGCCTGGCGGCTGGGGCCCCGGGCTTGCGGGCGGGGGGCTCAGGGCTTGCGGGGTACGGACTTCGTGAAGCCGATTTCCTCGTAGCGGGGGGTCTCGAAGCCGAAGGCGCCCGCATTGGCCAGGTTCTTGCGGGCGGCCACCAGCTCGGGGCGCTGGTAGAGGGGGATGGAGCCCGCCGCGGCCCAGATCCGGGCGTCCGTCTGCCGGACCAGCTCGCGGGCCTCCTTCTCGTCCAGCTCACCGGCCGCCTGGTCGAACAGTTGGTCGATGTGGTCGGTTCCCACCCGGGTGTAGTTCTGCTCGACGTTCAGGGACCCGTCGGCCGCCGGGACCGGCTTGGCGTAGATGGGCCGGGCGTCGGTCGCCGGGTACGCGGTGGCCGGCCAGGAGTACAGGGCCAGGTCGTAGCCGCCGGAGGCCACGTGGTCCCGGAAGTAGCTGTCGTCGGCGACCTTCGTGGTCTCCGTGCGGATGCCGATCCGCTCCAGCATCCGCGAGATCCGCTCCCCCACCGCCCGCAGCGCCTCCGAACCCGGCCCGGACGGCAGCACGAACCGCAGGGCCAGCGGCTTCCCGTCCTTGGCGAGCGGCCCGGACGCCGCGCCCGCGGCCGAGGTGGCGTCGGGCGCCGGGGTGTTCGGCGCGGCGGTGCCCCTGGGCGCGTACGCCCCCGGGGCACCGCCCTGTCCGACCCGCTGTCGGTCGGCCCGTTCGCCGTCGTCGGCCGCCGTGGCGAACCGGGCGGCCTGGCGCTGGACCGCCCGCTGCTGGAGCGCGGCGGTGCTGGACGCGGGGGCGAGGACCGCGTCCGTGGACGCGGTGCCCGTCGCGGGGGCGCGGTCACCGGGCTTGGGGTCGTCCCGGCCCACGATGTACGTCCCGTCGCCGTCGGCGTCCCGGACGGTGCCGTCGCCCGCGGCATCGGGCTTCTTGGCGTCGCCCTCCGTCCGCCCCCCGCCGTCCTTGGCGTCCTTGGCGTCCTTCGTGTCCTTGGTGTCCTTGACCGTGCCGCCGGGCACCCAGCCCGCGTCGGCGAGCAGGGCGCGGGCCTCGGCGGTGTCCTGTTCCCCCAGCGCACCGCTGTTGTCGGCGTACGCGGCCTGCCCGGCGAGCGCCAGATGGCTGCCGACCGGTTCCGCGGGCAGCCCCAGCGGCTGGAGGACGACGGTGGCCAGTTCCTGGCGGTCGAGGGCGCGGGCCACCGCCCGTCGCACCCGTTCGTCGGCGAGGGGGCCGGTGGAACCGTTGAGGGCGAGCTGGGTGTACGCGGGCTCCAGCGACTTGCGGACGGTGAAGTTGCGCAGCCCCGCCTGTTCGTCCGCGTAGCTCTCGATGGCCTTGCGGGTCTTGGCGCGGGCGAGCTGCTCCGCGTCGGCCGCCTCCTCGTCGTCACCGTGCGCGATGGCCCAGGAACGCAGGGCCTGGCCCGGGCTCGTGGCGGCGCCCGGGCCGTGGGCGAGCGGTCCCGACGCGCCCTTGTCGCGTTCGGCCAGGCCGATGCGGCGGGCGTCGCCGGGGCCGATCTCGGCGAGGTCCACCTTGCCGTCGGCGAGGGCGGCGGCCCGCTTCTCGCGCGGCACGGCCTTCAGGACGATCTCGTCGAGCTTCGCGGGCCGGCCCCACCAGCGGGCGCTGCGGCGGAGCGTGATCTCGCCGCCCTTCTCGTCGACGCGGTCCACGGCGAACGGTCCCGCCGACACCTTCAGCTTGCCGCGGGCGCCGTCGTTGAAGCCGTCCGGCGTCCCCATGACGTCCTTCGGGTACAGCGGGGAGAACAGCGAGCGCCAGTCGGCGTACCGCTTGGCGAAGGTGACCCGCACCTCCAGGTTGTTCGCGCCGCGCTCGATCCGCTCGATGCGCTCGTACCCGGCGTTGCGGGCCGTCCAGTACGCGGTGTCCTTGCCGGACAGGGCACGCCACTGGGCGAGGAAGTCGTCGGCGCCGATCTCCCGGCCGTCGCTCCACACGGCCTGCTGGTTGAGCTTGTAGAGGACCACCTGCTTGGGCGCGGTGGAGACCACCTTCGCGGACTCCAGGTAGTCGGGGTTGTACGCGGGGCGGCCCCGGGCGTCGAGCCGGAACATCGACGGGAGGGTCGCCTGGGCCACTCGGGTGGTGGCGGGGCCGGCGTCCGCCTGGAAGGTGTTCAGGGTCTCCGGGAAGGCGTCGACCGCCCAGGTGAGGGTGCCTCCGTCGGCGACCCCGGTGCGGGCGGCGAGGGCGATGTCCTGGGCCGCGGCGGGGGTGGAGTCGCGGTCGTCGCCCGATCCGCAGGCGGTGAGGACCGGGAGCGTGAGGGCGCCCGCCGTCAGGAAGGCGACCGAGCGCATGACCGTGCGCAGTCTGAGGCCGTCGTGGGACATCCGTGTACCTCCGGGGTCGCCCGTCCCCCGGAGGTACGGGGCCTCGCGGCGGGGGTCGGTGTGATCACGTGTGGTGATATTTGGAGCTGATCAGATCTATGGCCCCACGGAACCCGACCCGTAACGGCCCCCGACCGCGACACGTCGAGGGACGCGTGAAGCTCACTCGGGCGGCGGAACGATTCGCCTGCGGCGGCTGCTCGGTGGGGTCGGGGTCCGTCGGTGGGGTTCGCGCAGTTCCCCGCGCCCCCCTCGGTACGTCCCGCCGGACGTGCGCTGCTCCGCACCGTGCGCCCCGGTCTCGCGCAGTTCCCCGCGCCCCCGTCCATCGCCGCGCCACCAGGCACCCCGCACGGGATCGGCCCACGCCGGCCAGGGCACACCGTCAGGGGCGCGGGGAACTGCGCGAAGGCACAGCG